>NZ_JBSFJZ010000010.1:0-238529 GCF_053598315.1 Streptomyces sp. NPDC001153 | reverse complement strand
CTGTTTCTTGGGTGCGGCCCGGCGCGTCACCGGGGGCGCGGGGGGGCCTGGGCGCGGGGGGGGGTGTGGGTGCAACGCGCGGCCCCCGGGGGGGAGTTCCCGCGGGGCGCCGCTTTTCTGGTGGTCTGTCAGGCCTTGCGTGCCCGCGTCGTCTTCTTCGCGGTAGCCGCCTTCTTCGTGACCGCGTCGGCCTTCTTGCTAGCCGTGTTGTTGGCCTTGGCCGTCACCGTCTTCTTCGCCGCCGTCTTCGCGGCGGCCGTCCTCTTGGCCGTGCCCGCCCGTGGCACCTTCACCGGTTCCGCGTCGCTGATGCGGTCGGCGCCGAGGATCTCGCGCAGGAACTTGCCGGTGTGGCTGGCCGGCACCCCGGCGACCTCCTCGGGCGTGCCCTCGGCGACCACGAGGCCGCCGCCGGCGCCGCCTTCCGGACCCATGTCGACGATCCAGTCGGCGGTCTTGATCACGTCGAGGTTGTGCTCGATGACGATCACCGTGTTGCCCTTGTCGACCAGGCCACCGAGGACCGTCAGCAGCTTGCTGATGTCCTCGAAGTGCAGACCGGTGGTCGGCTCGTCCAGGACGTAGACAGTGCGTCCGGTGGATCGCTTCTGCAGCTCGCTGGCCAGCTTCACGCGCTGGGCCTCACCTCCGGAGAGCGTGGTGGCGGACTGGCCGAGGCGGACGTAGCCGAGACCGACGTCCTTCAGCGTCCTCAGGTGCCGGGAGATGGCCGGGACGGCCTCGAAGAAGTCGGTGGCCTCCTCGATCGGCATGTTCAGCACGTCGGCGATGGACTTGCCCTTGTAGTGGACCTCCAGGGTCTCCCGGTTGTACCGGGCTCCGTGGCAGACCTCGCACGGGACGTAGACGTCCGGGAGGAAGTTCATCTCGATCTTGATGGTGCCGTCACCCGCGCAGTTCTCGCAGCGGCCGCCCTTGACGTTGAAGGAGAAGCGACCGGGCAGGTAGCCGCGGACCTTCGCCTCGGTGGTCTCGGCGAACAGCTTGCGGATGTGATCGAAGACACCGGTGTACGTCGCGGGGTTGGACCGCGGAGTGCGGCCGATCGGCGACTGGTCGACGTGCACGACCTTGTCGACCAGGTCGTCGCCGTCCACGCGCGTGTGCCGTCCGGGGACGTTCCTCGCGCCGTTCAGCTCGCGGGCCAGGTGCGTGTACAGGATGTCGTTGACCAGCGTCGACTTGCCGGATCCGGAGACGCCCGTGACGGCCGTGAACACACCCAGCGGGAAGGACACGTCGATGTCCTGCAGGTTGTTCTCACGGGCGCCGTGCACGGTCAGCTTGCGGGACGGGTCGCGGGGACGGCGGATGTCCGGAAGCGGGATCGCCTTGCGGCCAGAGAGGTACGCGCCGGTCTGCGACTCGGTGTTGGCGAGCAGCTCCTTCAGGGAGCCGCTGTGCACGACCTTGCCGCCGTGTTCACCGGCACCGGGGCCGATGTCCACGACCCAGTCGGCGACCTTGATGGTGTCCTCGTCGTGCTCCACGACGATGAGCGTGTTGCCCATGTCGCGCAGCCGGACCAGGGTCTCGATCAGCCGGTGGTTGTCCCGCTGGTGCAGGCCGATGGACGGTTCGTCCAGCACGTACAGGACGCCGACGAGGCCGGAGCCGATCTGGGTGGCCAGGCGGATGCGCTGGGCCTCGCCGCCGGAGAGCGTGCCGGCCGCACGGTTCAGCGAGAGGTAGTCGAGGCCGACGTCGACCAGGAAGCGCAGTCGCTCGTTGACCTCCTTCAGCACCCGCTCGGCGATCTTCTTGTCCCGGGCGCTCAGCCTCAGCTGGCCCAGGAAGTCCGCGCAGTCGCTGATCGACATCGCGGAGACCTCGGCGATCGACTTCTCCATGATCGTGACCGCGAGGACGATCGGCTTCAGGCGCGTGCCCTCGCAGGAGGGGCACGGGACCTCGCGCATGTAGCCCTCGAAGCGCTCGCGGCTGGCGTCGCTCTCGGATTCGCTGTGACGGCGCTTGACGAACGGCACCGCGCCCTCGAAGGGCGTGGTGTACACGCGCTCCCGGCCGTACCGGTTGCGGTAGCGGACCTCGATCTGGGTCTTGTGGCCGTGGAGCAGGGCCTTCTTCGCGCGCTGCGGCAGGCCCGCGAACGGGATGTCCGTGCGGAAGCCGAGCGCGTCCGCGAGGGCACCGATCAGGCGGCCGAAGTAGTCCTTGGTGTGCCCGTGCGACCAGGGGTGGATGGCGCCCTCGTCCAGGGTTTTTTCCTCGTCCGGGACGATCAGCTCGGGGTCGACCTCCATGCGGGTGCCGATGCCGGTGCAGTCGGGGCAGGCGCCGAAGGGCGAGTTGAAGGAGAAGGAGCGGGGCTCCAGTTCCTCGAAGGACAGGTCGTCGTACGGGCAGTACAGGTGCTCGGAGTACATGCGCTCGCGCTCGGGGTCGTCCTCGGGGAGGTCGACGAAGTCGAGCACGATCATGCCGCCGGACAGGCCGAGGGCGGTCTCCACGGAGTCGGTGAGGCGGCGCTTGGCCGACTCCTTCACCGTGAGGCGGTCCACGACCACCTCGATGGTGTGCTTCTCCTGCTTCTTCAGCGCCGGCGGCTCGGACAGCTGGATGGTCTGCCCGTCGACGCGCGCGCGGGAGTAGCCCTTGGTCTGCAGGTCGGCGAAGAGATCGACGAACTCGCCCTTGCGCTCGCGCACGAGCGGCGACAGCACCTGGAAGCGGCTCCCCTCCGGCAGCTCCAGGACCCTGTCGACGATGGCCTGCGGCGACTGGCGGGAGATCGGTCGGCCGCACTCGGGACAGTGCGGCTTGCCGATGCGCGCGAAGAGCAGACGCAGATAGTCGTAGACCTCGGTGATGGTGCCGACCGTCGAGCGCGGGTTGCGCGAGGTCGACTTCTGGTCGATGGAGACCGCCGGGGACAGGCCCTCGATGAAGTCGACATCCGGCTTGTCCATCTGGCCGAGGAACTGCCGGGCGTACGAGGAGAGCGACTCCACGTAGCGCCGCTGGCCCTCGGCGAAGATCGTGTCGAAGGCCAGGGAGGACTTGCCCGACCCGGACAGGCCCGTGAAGACGATGAGCGAGTCACGCGGCAGGTCGAGCGAGACGTTTTTCAGGTTGTGCTCGCGCGCGCCACGGACGATGAGACGGTCGGCCACGCCGGTCCGCACCTTTCTTGAGAGAAGTGACAGGGGCGGGGCCCCCGTGCTTCTTCAGACTAGGGGGAGCCACTGACAACGCCGGTCGGATTGCCCGGGTTGCATAACAACCCCCGGCCATCCAGCATGCCCGACGCCGCCTTCGACGATATAGCACGTGCTTTCGATTTGCGGGCGAGGTTCACCACCTTCACCCAAAGGTGTGGCCGGACTAATGTCAGGCCCATGATTGATCACGCTCATGACCTGGCATGTGTACGTGACGCGACCGAGCGGCTCCTCACCGCGGTCGCCGAACTGGACAACGCGTCGCTCGCCGAGCCGTCACGGCTTCCGGGGTGGAGCCGCGGGCACGTCCTGGCCCACCTCGCCCGCAACGCGGACGCGCTCGTGAACGTTCTCGAGGGCCGGCCCATGTACGCGAGCGCCGAGGCGCGGGACGCCGACATCGAGCGCGACGCCCCGCGCCCCCTCGACGCCCAGCTCACCGACCTGCGGGAGAGCGCGGCCCGCTTCCAGACGGTGGGGGACGCCCCGGCGGACTGGTCGCGCACGGTGGAGCTGCGCAACGGGGTCACCGACTCGGCGTCGCGGGTGCCGTTCCGGCGGTGGGTCGAGGTCGAGCTGCACCACGTCGATCTCGGCATCGGGTACGAGCTGGAGGATCTTCCGGCCGAGTTCACGGAACGGGAGATCGACTTCCTGGCGGAGCGCTTCGCCGGACACAAAGAGGTGCCCTCGACGAGTCTGACCGCCGGTGACGGCCGGTCCTGGACCACGGGCGGCGGAGCGGAGGGCGGCCCTGTCGCGGTCGAGGGTACGGCCGCGGACCTGCTGGGCTGGCTCGCCGGGCGGCGCGACGGCTCCGGCCTGACGACGAAGGGCGCGCTGCCGAAGCTGCCGCCCTTGTAGGTCAGCTACGGTCCGTCGGCCCTCCCCCGCTATAGGCTGATCACCATGACGTACACCGGAGAGGTCAGGGTCGGCGGACCGGCGGATGTGCACGAGCTGAAAGACCTCATGATCACGAAGATCGCGGTCGGCCCGATGGACAACAACGCCTACCTGCTGCGCTGCCGGGCCACCGACGAGCAGCTCCTGATCGACGCCGCCAATGAGGCGGAGGCACTTCTCGGCATGATCGGTGACGACGGCATCGCGTCCGTCGTCACCACGCATCAGCACGGCGACCACTGGCAGGCGCTCGCCGAGGTCGTCGCGGCCACGGGCGCGCGTACGTATGCCGGCCGCGAGGACGCCCCCGGCATCCCCGTGCCCACCGATGTCCCCGTGGACGACGGCGACGTGATCCGGGTGGGACGGGTGGAGCTCACCGCGCGGCACCTCGTCGGGCACACCCCGGGTTCGATCGCGCTGGTCTACGACGACCCGCACGGTCATCCGCATGTCTTCACCGGCGACTGCCTCTTCCCGGGCGGCGTCGGTAACACGCGCAAGGATCCGAAGGCCTTCGCCAGCCTGATCCACGACGTGGAGACGAAGATCTTCGACGTGCTGCCCGATGAGACCTGGGTCTATCCCGGGCACGGCAACGACACGACCCTGGGCGCGGAGCGGCCGCATCTGCCGGAGTGGCACGCGCGCGGGTGGTGAGCGCCGGGCGCCCTTCTCATCCGAGCGTCGCGCACGGCTCTCGCCGCGCGCCCCGTGTGAATGTTTCACACACGCCGGGGGCGCGTACGCGCTCCCCGCACGCCCTGTCACGCGGTCCACTGGTGACAACCCCGCAGAGGATGACGGCTCCTCTGCGGCAGGGCCGCCGGTCTCCAACCCCGCCCTCGGCCGGCGGCCCAGGCCAACGGCCCGCGTCGTGCGGGACGTTCACACAGCCGCAACACCCGTTCCCAGTATGCGGACAGTTGTGGTCGTGACCTGGACAAACGCGGGGTTCGCTGCCAATCTCCCGCCATGTACCCAGCGCCTCGCGTCCTGCGCCGTGCGGCAGCCGCCGCCACCGTAGCCCTGCTCGCCACCGCCGTCGGCTGTGCTCCGCAACCCGAGGACAAGGCGTCGGCCGCTCCCTCCGGCTCGGCAGCGAAGAGCTGCGCCAAGGGCGCGTTGGCCACCAAGACGTCCGGAAAGCTGACGATCGCGACGGACGAACCGGCGTACGAGCCCTGGTTCCAGGACGACAAGCCCGCGAACGGCAAGGGCTTCGAGTCGGCGGTCGCCTACGCCGTGGCCCGGCAGCTGGGTTACGGCAACAGCGCGGTCGTATGGCAGAGCGTGCCGTTCAACAAGGCGTTCGCGCCCGGCGTGAAGAGCTTCGACTTCGACATCAACCAGGTGTCGATCAGCTCCGAGCGCAAGAAGGCCGTCGACTTCTCCTCCGGCTACTACGACGTGCGCCAGGCTGTCATCGCGCTGAAGGGCAGCAAGGCCGCCAAGGCGACGAGCATCGCGGACCTGAAGGACCTCAAGCTGGGCGCCCAGGTGGGCACGACGAGTCTCAACTACATCAGCGACGTGGTGAAGCCGTCGCAGGAGGCGGCCGCGTACTCCAAGAACGACCAGGCCATCTCCGCGCTCAAGAACGGCCAGGTGGACGCCATCGTCACCGATCTGCCGACCGCCTTCTACGTGACCTCGGCCCAGGTGACCAATGCCAGGATCGTCGGGCAGTTCGAGAACCAGGGCGGCACTCCCGAGCAGTTCGGGCTCGTCCTCGACAAGGGCAGCGGCCTCACGTCGTGCGTGACGTCGGCCGTGGACGCCCTGCGCAAGGACGGCACGCTGGCGAAGCTGGAGAAGCAGTGGTTGTCCGACGCCGTCGACGCTCCGGTGCTCAAGTGACCGTCATGCAGGAGGAGTCGGGGGAGGACTCCGGCAAGGACGATGTGCGCGACGGGTACGTCCCGTCCGAGCGACGGCTGCGGCGCGAGCGCCACAAGCGCGCGCGTGCCCGTCGCGCGACAGCCATCGCCGCCCTGTCGACGCTGGTCACCGGCGTCGTCCTCTACCTGGTCGTCGTCAACGCGCCCGGCTGGCCGCGCACCGAGGAGACCTTCTTCGACGCGCAGTACGCGCGCGAGGCCTTCCCCAAGGTCCTCGAAGGGCTGTGGCTCAACGTCCGGCTGCTGCTGATCTGCGGCGTGCTGGTCCTCGTCCTGGGCATGCTGATCGCCATCGCCCGCACCCTGCCCGGGGCCGTGTTCTTCCCCCTGCGGGTGCTGGCGGCCGCGTACACGGACTTCTTCCGCGGTCTGCCGCTGATCATCAACCTGATGCTCGTGGTCTTCGGGGTGCCCGCTCTGCGCCTCCAGGGCGTGACCGTCGATCCCGTCCTGCTCGGTGGTACGGCGCTGACACTGACGTACTCCGCTTACGTCGCCGAGGTGTTCCGCGCCGGCATCGAGTCCGTGCACCCCTCGCAGCGCGCCGCGGCCCGCTCACTGGGGCTGACCAACCGTCAGGCGCTGCGGTATGTGGTGCTCCCCCAGGCCGTACGCCGTCAGGTGCCGCCCCTGCTGAACGACCTCGTGTCGCTCCAGAAGGACACCGGGCTCGTGTCGATCGGCGGCGCGGTCGACGCCGTACGGGCGGCCGACATCATCGCCCAGCGCAGCCTCAACTACACGCCGTACATCGTCGCGGGCCTCGTCTTCGTCGCACTGACCATTCCGATGACCCGCTTCACGGACTGGATGACGGCCCGGATGGACCGGCAGCGGGCCCAAGGAGGATCGCTATGAGCGACGCACTCGCGCCCGTGCTGCGCATGGAGTCCGTCCGCAAGACCTTCGGCGGCTCCGTGGTGCTGCGGGACGTCGGCCTGGAGGTCGCCCCGCACACGGTGACCGCGCTGATCGGCGCCTCCGGCTCGGGCAAGTCCACGCTGCTGCGCTGCGCCAACCTCCTGGAGGAGATCGACGACGGCGCGATCTGGCTGGACGGCGAGGAGATCACCGACCCCCGCGTCGACCAGGACGCGGTCCGGCGCCGGATCGGCGTGGTCTTCCAGGCGTACAACCTCTTCCCGCACATGACCGTGCTGGACAACATCACGCTGGCGCCCCGCCGGGTGCACGGCGTCTCCCGGGCGGAGGCCGAGGAACGGGCCAGGGGCCTGCTGGAGCGCCTCGGACTGGGTGCGAAGGCGGATGCCTATCCGGACCGGCTCAGCGGCGGTCAGCAGCAGCGTGTGGCGATCGTACGGGCGCTCGCCGTACGGCCCCGGCTGTTGCTGCTGGACGAGATCACGGCGGCGCTCGACCCCGAACTCGTGGGCGAGGTGCTGGAGGTGGTCCGGGACCTGAAGGACGACGGCATGACCATGGTGCTGGCGACGCACGAGATGGGCTTCGCGCGGGACGTCGCCGACCAGGTTTGTTTCCTGGACGGTGGCGTCGTGCTGGAGCGCGGCACGGCCGAGCAGGTCTTCGGCGACCCGCAGCAGGAGCGCACGCGGCGTTTCCTGCGGCGGATCGTGGAGGCGGGCCGGCTGTGACGGCCCCCGACTACGCCACGGCCTAGGCCTCGGCCTGGACCGCGCCCACCAGGGCGGCGACCCGCTCCACACCGAACACGTAGCCCTGCACTCCGCATCCGGCGATCACCCCGTCGGCGCGCAGGGAGACGTAGGAGTGGTGCCGGAACGATTCGCGCTGGTGGATGTTCGAGATGTGCACCTCCAGCACGGGCATGCCGTCGCAGGTGTTGAGTGCGTCCAGAATGGCGACCGACGTGTGGGAGTAGGCACCGGGGTTGATGACGATCCCGCAGTGGTTCAGGCGCGCCTCGTGGATCCAGTCGACCAACTGACCCTCGTGGTTGGACTGCCGGAAGTCCACGGTGCCGCCGTGCGCGGCCGCGGCCTTGGCGCACATCGCCTCGACATCGGCCAGGGTGTCCCTCCCGTAGATCTCGGGCTGGCGCTGGCCGAGCAGGTTCAGGTTGGGCCCGTTGAGGATCATGATCGGGGCGTTGGCCAGGGTGCGGGGCACGTTTCCTCCGGTCCGTTCGGGGCGGTACGTCGACGACCGCCGCTCGCACCCGGTCTATCACGGTGGCCGGAATGCAGGGCGGGCCGCGCGCCAGGGCCTCGGCGCACGCCACGGTCGCCTCGCTCGCGCCTCCGCGCGCCCCGTAACTGTTGATCACGGTAGGTGGTTGACGCGGCATGCAGCCTGTACGTGCCGTGAGCGCTCCTTCGATGCCGAGACTCGCCGCCGCGTCCCTGGCGGGGACCGCGATCGAGTTCTACGACTTCTTCGTCTACGGAACCGCGGCGGCCCTGGTCCTGGGTCCGCTGTTCTTCCCGACGTTCTCGCCGGTCGCGGGGACCCTGGCGGCGTTCGTGACCTTCGGGGTGGGATTCGTCGCCCGGCCGCTGGGCTCGGTGGCGTTCGGGCACCTCGGCGACCGGCACGGACGGCGGCCCGTGCTCGTCGCCTCACTGCTGCTCACGGGCGCCTCGACCGTCGCGGTGGGCTGTGTGCCGTCGTACGGGACGATCGGCGTCGCCGCACCCCTGTTGCTGCTCGTGCTGCGCTTCCTGCAGGGGCTCGGGCTCGGCGGCGAATGGGGCGGAGCGGTGCTGCTGACCGCCGAGCACGCGCCGGCCGCGCGACGCGCCCTGTGGTCGAGTTTCCCTCAAGTCGGGCCCGCGGTGGGCTTCGTGCTCGCCAACGGGGTGATGCTCGCGCTGTCGGCGGTGCTGTCCGACGCGGAGTTCGCGCGGTGGGGCTGGCGGGTGCCGTTCTGGGTCGCCGGTGCACCGGCGCTCGCCGGGCTGTGGCTGCGCTCGTCGCTCGCCGAGAGCCCTCGGTTCCTGGAAATCGACGACCACGCGCGCGTGCCGTTCGTCGAGGTCGTTCGGCATCACGGGCGGCTCGTGCTGCTGACGGCCGGCGCCCTGGCCATCGGGTACGCGGTGTTCTACGCGGTGACGACCTGGTCGCTGGCGTACGCCACGGAACGGCTCGGGGTGAGCCGGACGGTGATGCTGAGCTGTGTCATGGCCGCGGTGGTCGTGAAGGGGGCCCTCACGCCCTTGGTGGCGCTGCTCGGCGACCGCTATGGGCGGCGGCCGATGTGTCTGACGGGGTGCACGGCCTGCGTGCTGTGGATGCTCCCGATGGTGGCACTGCTGGCCACCGGCCGACCGCTGCTGATGTTCCTCGGCATCCTGGGCGCGTTGCTCGCCTTCGTCACCATGTTCGCGGTCATCGCCGCATACCTCCCGGAACTGTACGATGCGCGGGTCCGCTGCACGGGCGCCGCTGTGGGCTACAACCTCGGCGGGGTCCTCGGCGGCGCGCTCACCCCCATCGTGGCCACGGCGCTCGCGGAGCAGAGCGGGCGTGTGCCCTGGGCCGTGGGCGTGTATCTGACGGGCATCGGGCTCATCAGCCTGGTGTGCTTCGCGCTGCTTCCGGAGACGCGGCCGGTGCCCGTGCCGGCGGTGGAGCCGGCGACGGGTTGACCTTGACCGGCCGGTATACGGGACGACGGCGACCGGCTGCAGGCCTCCCGCAGAGGGACCGTACGGTCGGGCTCGCTACGGATTGACGGCCAACTCCAGATAGGCCGCGAAGACCACCAGGTGGACACCGCCCTGCAGGGGCGTGGCCCGTCCCGGCACCACTGTCAGGGAGCTGACCACGATGGTCAGCGCGAGCAGCAGCATGTGTGTGGAGCCGAGGCCGAGGATGAGCGGTCCGGAGAGCCAGATGGAGGCGAGGGCGACGGCCGGGATGGTCAGGCCGATGCTCGCAATGGCCGAGCCGAGTGCGAGGTTGAGGCTGGTCTGCACCCGGTCGCGGCGTGCGGCGCGCAGCGCGGCGATCGTCTCGGGCAACAGGACGAGCAGGGCGATGATCACACCGACGACGGCGTGGTGCAGGCCGGCCGCCTCCACACCCGACTCGATGGTGGGCGACACCCCCTTGGCCAGGCCGACCACGCCGACCAGAGCCAGCCCGAGCAGACCGAGGCTGAGCCAGGCGCTGCGCGCGGATGGTGGCCGGGCGTGGTCGTCGGCGGTGATGACCTCGCCCTGCCGGGTGATCGGCAGGAAGTAGTCGCGGTGGCGCACGGTCTGGGTGGCCACGAAGAGTCCGTAAAGGATCAGTGAGGACAGCGCGGCGAAGGTCAGCTGCACCGAGGAGAACTCGGGTCCGGGCTTGCTGGTGGTGAAGGTCGGCAGCACCAGGCTGAGGGTGGCGAGCGTCGCCACGGTCGCCAGGGCGGCGCCGGTGCCCTCGGGGTTGAAGACGGCGGTGCCGTGCCGCAGGGAGGCGACGAGCAGACAGAGCCCGACGATGCCGTTGCAGGCGATCATCACGGCGGCGAAGACGGTGTCCCTGGCCAGGGTGGAGCTCTTGGCGCCGCCGTCCGCCATGAGGGTGACGATCAGGGCCACCTCGATGATCGTGACGGCGATGGCGAGCACCAGGGAGCCGAAGGGTTCGCCGACGCGGTGGGCGACGACCTCGGCGTGGTGGACGGCCGCCAGGACGGAGCCGGCGAGCACCAGGGTCATCAGCGCGACGACCGCGCCCGGCAGATTTCGGCCCCAGGTGAAGACCAGGAGGACGACCGCGAGAACGGGCACGAGGATCGTCCATTGCCAGGTGAGCGCCCGGAGCCGAGTGATCATGCGGCGATGGTCGCAGAGACCTACATAATTCGCATTCCGTTCTTTCCCGATATTTCTCGTCCTTTCCCTTTCCGCTGCAGGGCCCGGCAGCGGTGGGAGCGGGTGCCTCTTTCACACGGTCCCGCTCCCGCCCCGGCCGCACCTGCCGTCGGCTTGGTCAGGCGTCGACGCTGTCCTTCGGAGCGGCTTGACCGCCCCCGTGCGCCGCCTCGACGGCGGCCTGCTTCCCGGTGGCCATCAGGCTGGTGACGGTCGTGACGACCAGGACCGCGCAGATCACGCCGAGCGAGACCGGGATGCTGATCTCGGGGACGTGGACGCCGGACTCGTACAGGGCGTGCAGCACCAGCTTGACGCCGATGAAGCCGAGGATGACCGACAGGCCGTACGAGAGGTGGACCAGCTTCTTCAGCAGGCCGCCGATGAGGAAGTACAGCTGTCGCAGGCCCATGAGGGCGAACGCGTTGGCGGTGAAGACGATGTACGGGTCCTGGGTCAGACCGAAGATCGCGGGGATGGAGTCCAGAGCGAACAGGACGTCCGTGGTGCCGATGGCGAGCATCACGACCAGCATCGGGGTCATGACCCGATGGCCGTTCTGCCGGATCCACAGCTTGGTGCCGTGGTACCGGTCGGCCACACCGAACTTGCGTTCCGCGGCCTTCAGAAGCTTGTTCTCCTCGTACTCCTCGTCCTCCTCGTCCGCGCGCGCCTCCCGGATGAGCTTCCAGGCGGTCCAGATCAGGAAGGCGCCGAAGAGGTAGAAGATCCAGGCGAAGCCGGCGATGATCGCGGCTCCCGCGGCGATGAAGACGGCCCGCAGGACCAGGGCTATGAGTACGCCGACGAGCAGGACGCGCTGCTGGTACTGGGCCGGCACCGCGAACTTCGCCATGATCAGGACGAAGACGAAGAGGTTGTCGACGCTCAGCGACTTCTCGGTGATGAATCCCGCGAAGAACTCGCCGGCCGGCTGTCCGCCGCCGAAGACGAGGAGACCGAGACCGAACAGCCCGGCCAGGGCGATCCAGACAACGGTCCAGATACCGGCCTCCTTGATCGACACCTCATGGGGCTTGCGCCCGATGAGGAAATCGACCGCGATCAGGGCGGCGAGGCCCGCGACGGTCAGGACCCACAGGGTCATGGAGACTTCCACTGCACCTCCGGCATTACGTAACGGCAAACACGTCAGCGTCGTCGCTGCCGGAGGTCTCTTCCACCCGCGTCGGGCCGGCGCCCCGGGACCGGAACCGGTCCGTACTGACGGGAGCGCCGCAGTCAGGGAGTACTCCCCTCCGTACGGAAGACAGTACCCCAATCACCAAGGAAAGGTAAAGGAAAAAGTAAAATAGAGACCAAGACCCCAGCTCGGAGCCCTTTACCCGCGCTTGGTCAGAGCTCTCGCCACCTCGGTGAGCACCTGGTGCACGACCTGGCTCCCGGCCGGCACCAGCGACGGTTCATAGGTCCAGGCGTGCCCCACCCAGGGGTCGGCGAAGTGATCGTCGGGCACGGGGGTGAGTCGCGTCAGCGAACGCCACAGCGGATCGAGCAGGGGGCCGTAGGCAGCGGCGTCCTCGCGGTCCGCCACCAGCAGGAGGTGGACACCGACGTCGGGCCCTTCGTCGGCGAGATAGCGCAGCCGGGTCACCGCCCGGTCGTCGAAACCGTGCGGGAAGTCGTTGACGATCAGCAGCTGACGCGCGGTGTCGACATCGGCCGGCAGCGATTCGGGCGCGCCGCCGCGCACCGCCATCTGCACCAGGTCGACCCGCCGGGTGAGCCGCTCCAGCGTCTCCGTCGCACCGGCAGCTCCGGTCGCGGGAGGAGCGGCGAGCACTCCGGTCCGCGTGAGCGGGGCGAACGCCGCGGCCCCGGTGCCGGCCGGGTCGATGATCTGCACGGCGAAGTCCCCCGCCGGATGCACGGCGAGCAGGCGTGCCGCGAGCGCCGCCCCGGCCTCCATGGCCAGGTGCCGCACCTCGGCGGAGTCGGGGAGGCCGCCGGACGCCTCCGCCAGGCCGCTGTCGAGCCACAGGCCGCGTTCCAGCGGCAACCTGACCAGCAGAGGGATGCGCAGCGGCACGCTCTCGGGCAGATGGAGGTCGCCCAGACGCAGAGCCATCGGCGGCTCGGCGGGCACTCGGTAGCCGTGCCAGACGGGGTTGTCCCAGCGGGCGTACGCCGGCGGAAGCGCGGGCTCGACCACCTCGGACTCGGCGGTGAGCTGGGCGAGGTCACGGTCGAGGACCGCACGCGCCTGATCCACCAGCTGCGTCCGGCGGGCATGGGCCACCTCGCGCGCGGCGTCGCCCGCGGTGCCGAGTCGGCCGCGAGGGTCGGTGAGAGCCTGGTCGAGCTCCTTCTCCAGGCGGGAGTCGGCGAAGTCGACGGCGCTGCGGTACGCGGCGGTCGTGCGGGCCAGGTCCTCGAACATGCCCCAGACCTGGTTGTACAGCCGCTCCTCCATCGACCAGCCCACGGCGTCGCCCGCGACGGGCTGTGCGGGCCGATCGTCGTCGGCGGGGGCCGCCGGGGGCGGTGTGCCGTGCGGGGAACGGCCGGGGTGCGTGTAGTCGACCCGGACGACGGGGTCTGGCGGGGATGCGCCGGATGCCTGGGGGTCGTACGGGCTCCGCGCGTCGTACGGCGATGCCGGCTCCTGCTGCTGCCGGGCGAAGGAGGGCGTCGGCCCGGGCGTCCCGGCCGCGGCGGCGTCCCGGGCCTCGGGCGCGGCGGTGTCGTACGGCCCGGGAGCCGGTGTGACGTGCGCGGCGGAGGCGGACGTGTCGTGCGGTGGGGCCGTAGAGGTGTCCTTCGGCGTGCGAGCCGAAGCCTCGTGCGCTGACGGCGCGGAGGCCGGAGCCTGCAGCGAGTGGGACAGGCCGTGGGCCGCCTCCTCGGGGGCCACCGCCCCATGGGCGGCGGCCGCGACGTCGGCGGCCTCGCGCAGGCCCTGGTCGGCGAGCAGTGCGGTGAGCCCTGCCGCGTATCCCTGGCCCACCGCCCGCACCTTCCAGGCGCCCTGTCGGCGATACAGCTCCAGGGCGAGCACGGCCGTCTCGCTGTCCAGGCCGGTGAGGGTGTAGCAGGCCAGTTCGGTTCCGTCGAGGCCCTCCACCGTCGCGTGCGGCGCGGCGACGGCACCGAACCGCGCCGGTGACCCGGCCCCGGTGGGCAGGGCGAGGAAGACGGCGACGCGGTGGACGGCCTCGGGCACGGCGCCCAGGTCGACGGTGAGCCGGTGTCCGGCGGCGGCCCGCCGGGGCACCTCGACACCGGGCAGGGTGGTCGCGCCGGGGTGGGCCACCCACTCAGGCCCGTGCACCGTGCCCTTCTCGTCGCCGAGCGTGGCTCCGGCCAGGACCGGCGCCCCGGCCGAGATCCGGATCACCAGCCGGACCTGGGACAGCGGGTGGTTCTGCCCCCGCACCAGCTCGGCCGTCATCGCCGTCGCCCCCCTGTGTCGCTGTCGTTCTGTCGTGCGCCGCGCCGGTCGAGCAGGCGGTCCTACAGGTGCTGCTGGATCGCCGGCATCAGGTCCTGGAACGTACGGCCATAGGCCGGGGTGCCCAGCGCGGTCATCGTCCAGCCCGAGCCCGCCCGGTGCACCTTCGCCATGATCTGGGCGGTGTAGTCGCCGCCGCCGTCCAGCGTGTAGCGGGCCAGTTCCTGGCCGTTGGTCTCGTCCACAAGACGGCAGAACGCGTTCTGCACCTCCTGGAAGGTCTGTCCCGTGAAGGAGTTCACGGTGAAGATGATCTGGTCGATGTGGACCGGAACGCGCTGCAGGTCCACGAGGATCGCCTCGTCGTCACCGCCCTGCCCGACGCCGCCGACGAGGTTGTCGCCGGTGTGACGCACGGAACCGTCGTCGCTCACCAGGTGGCGGAAGAAGACGACATCGACCGGCTGGTTCTCGGCGAAGAGGACGGCCGACGCGTCCAGGTCGATCTCACGCGTGCGGGAGCCGAACAGACCGCGCCGCTTCGCCGCCTGCCAGCCGAGCCCCATACGGACCGCGGTCAGGGTGGCCCCGTCCTTCTTCTCCAGGCTGATGGCCTGACCCTTGCTCAAGTTGACGGACACCGCTGAATCCCCTCTCGAAGGTCCCCTGTTGCCGCGCAGTGCGCGGTTGTCCAGAACCCTACGCAGAGGCACCGACAGTGCCGAACCCCGGCCCGCGCTTTGTGTCGGTGTTGCAACACTTGGCGCATATACCGAGGTCCGGCAGGGTGGCGGGGCTCAGGCGAGACCGGCTTCCCGCATCTGGCGCAGCTCCTTCTTCATTTCCGAGACCTCGTCACGCAGCCGGGCCGCGATCTCGAACTGCAGCTCCGCGGCGGCGGCGCGCATGCGCTCGGTCATCTCCTCGATCTGCTCGGCGAGTTCCGCCGCCGGGCGGTCCGTGGGAACCGTGGCCGCCGCCTTGCCCTTGGCCGCCTTGCCGGCCTTGGCCGCCTTTTCGCCCAGCGCCGGAACGGGTGCCTTGGCGCCCTTACCGTCCTTGGACTTGCGGTAGCCGGAGCCGAGGAGTTGCTCGGTGTCGACCTCCTCGCGGGCGATCTGCGCGACGATGTCGTTGATCTTCTTGCGCAGGGGCTGCGGGTCGATCCCGTTGGCCTTGTTGTAGGCGACCTGCTTCTCCCGGCGGCGGTTGGTCTCCTCGATGGCCTTCTCCATCGCCGGGGTGATCTTGTCGGCGTACATGTGGACCTGGCCGGAGACATTGCGCGCCGCGCGGCCGATGGTCTGGATCAGCGAGGTGCCCGAGCGCAGGAAGCCCTCCTTGTCGGCGTCCAGGATCGCCACCAGGGACACCTCGGGCAGGTCGAGGCCCTCGCGCAGGAGGTTGATGCCGACCAGGACGTCGTACTCACCGGAGCGCAGCTCGCGCAGCAGCTCGACACGGCGCAGGGTGTCGACGTCGCTGTGCAGATAGCGCACCTGGATGCCGAGCTCCAGGAAGTAGTCGGTGAGGTCCTCGGCCATCTTCTTGGTGAGCGTGGTGACGAGGACGCGCTCGTCCTTCTCGGTGCGCTTGCGGATCTCGTGCACCAGGTCGTCGATCTGGCCCTCGGTGGGCTTGACCACGACCTCCGGGTCGACCAGGCCGGTGGGGCGGATGATCTGCTCCACGACACCGTCGGAGCGTGACAGCTCGTAGGTGCCCGGGGTGGCCGAGAGGTAGACGGTCTGCCCGATGCGCTCCTGGAACTCCTCCCACTTCAGGGGGCGGTTGTCCAGGGCGGACGGCAGGCGGAAGCCGTGGTCCACAAGGGTGCGCTTGCGGGAGGCGTCGCCCTCGTACATCGCGCCGATCTGCGGGACGGTGACGTGCGACTCGTCGATGACGAGCAGGAAGTCGTCCGGGAAGTAGTCCAGCAGGGTGTTGGGCGGGGAGCCGGGGGAACGGCCGTCGAAGTGCATCGAGTAGTTCTCCACACCGGAGCAGGAGCCGATCTGCCGGAGCATCTCGATGTCGTACGTCGTACGCATCCGCAGACGCTGGGCCTCCAGGAGCTTGCCCTGCTTCTCCAGCTCGGCCAGGCGCTCCCCCAGCTCCTTCTCGATGTCGTTGACGGCCCGCTCCATGCGCTCGGGGCCGGCGACGTAGTGGGAGGCGGGGAAGACGTACAGCTGCTGGTCGTCGCTGATGATCTCGCCGGTGAGCGGGTGGAGCGTGGACAGTGCCTCGATCTCGTCGCCGAACATCTCGATGCGGACGGCCAGCTCCTCGTAGACCGGGAAGATCTCGATGGTGTCCCCGCGGACCCGGAAGGTGCCGCGGGTGAAGGCCATGTCGTTGCGCGTGTACTGGATGTCGACGAAGCGGCGCAACAGCTCGTCCCGGTCGATCTCGTCGCCGACCCTCAGGGGGACCATCCGATCCACGTACTCCTGCGGAGTACCGAGGCCGTAGATGCAGGACACCGAGGCGACCACGATGACGTCGCGGCGGGTGAGCAGCGAGTTCGTCGCCGAGTGGCGCAGCCGCTCGACCTCCTCGTTGATCGAGGAGTCCTTCTCGATGTAGGTGTCCGACTGCGGGACGTAGGCCTCGGGCTGGTAGTAGTCGTAGTACGAGACGAAGTATTCGACCGCGTTGTTCGGCAGGAGCTCGCGGAACTCGTTGGCCAGCTGGGCGGCCAGCGTCTTGTTCGGCGCCATCACGAGCGTGGGGCGCTGGAGCTTCTCGATCATCCACGCCGTGGTGGCGGACTTGCCGGTGCCGGTCGCGCCCAGCAGGACGACGTCCTTCTCACCGGCCTCGATGCGCTTGGCGAGGTCGGCGATGGCCGTCGGCTGGTCGCCGTTGGGCTGGTAGGGGCTGACGACCTCGAAGGGCGCCACCGTGCGTTCGATGTGGGAAACGGGCCGCATGTCATCCACCGTACGACCCCGCACTGACAACGGGGCGGGATCAGCGGTTCTGCGGGGTCCCGGAGACGGGGTGCTCGGCCCGGTGCCCCTGGTGGAGGGCGGGACGCCGGTGCGGTTGGGAGGCGACGGCGGAGGCCGGGACACCCGGTTTGTGCTCGAGGGGCCTCGGGACCGGCCGGCCCATGATCATCAGCGGGTCGAAGATCACCACGACGCCCGCCAGGAGCAGGAAGGCGAGCGGGCCGATCAGCATGGGCGCGAGCACGGACGGCTCCGGCGCTCCTCCGGCGGTGTGGGAGGTGCCGTCGAGGTGGACGCCGAGGGCGGCCATGCCCGTGTAGTGCATACCGCTGACCGCGAGCCCCATGACGAGGCTCGCCCCGACGCTCCACATGAAGCCGCGGACCCGTCCGGCGGCCCACAGCGCGGCGGTGGCGGCCACGACCCCTATGACGACGGAGGCGGCGACTGTGTAGGTGTTGTAGGTGAACCGCCCGTGGAAGTGCACGCCGGCCATGCCGAGGTAGTGCATCGACGCGACGCCCAGACCGGTGATCGTGCCGCCGGTGAACAGCGAGGTGCCGGTGGCGCCCCGGTAGCCGACGATGAAGATCCCGACGCCGACCATGACGATGGCGAGGCCGAGGCTCGCGTAGGTGATCGGCTTGTCGTAGTGGATCGGCGTCTCCTTGATGGCGAAGCCCATCATGGCGACGAAGTGCATGGTCCAGATGCCGGAGCCGATCGCGGCCGAGCCGAGGGCCAGCCAGGCCGGCCGTCGGGAGTGCGTGACCAGCAGGGACCGGGTGGTGCAGCGCAGGCCGAGGGCGCCGCCGAGGCAGGCCATCAGATAGGCCACCAACGGGGTGACGGCCCCGTAGCTGAATCCGTCGACCGTGCCTTGCATCCGCGGCTGCCCTTCCGCCCTCTTGCGTCCCGGAATCCTTGAAATGTCCCCCCGGCCCAGGACCGCCGGGGCGGTCAGGCTTGTCGCAGAGAGTATGACCCCCACCAGAATGGTCGAACGATTTTCCGGCAAAGAAACACGGCCTTGCCGCAGTTGTGCCGTACCGGTGAGCGGACTTGGGACACATCCACTCAGTCTGTGGGCGTTGTGCGCCCAGGTGATGCTGACCGACTGCTGTCACTGTGGTTGCTGTCCGTGTTCGCTCGACGCAAGGAGTCTTCATGCACGCGCGCGTAGTTGCCGCCGCGGTCGTCGCGATCCTGGGGACGGCGGTCCTGCTGAGCCCCGGCTCCGACGCCCGGGCCGGCGATGCCGGCGAGCCCACGGTGATCGCTCACCGGGGTGCCTCCGCCTACGCTCCCGAGAACACGCTGGCCTCGATCGACAAGGCCGCGAAACTGGGCTTCTCCTGGGTCGAGAACGACGTCCAGCGCACCAAGGACGGCAAGCTGGTCGTCATCCACGACGACAGCCTGAAGCGCACCACCAACGTCGAGCAGGTCTTCCCCGGCCGGGCGCCGTGGAAGGTGAAGGACTTCACCGCGGCCGAGATCGCCCGGCTGGACGCGGGCAGCTGGTACTCCCCCGCCTACGCGGGCACGTGCGTACCGACGCTGCAGCAGTACATGCGCGAGGTCGAGCACAACCACGAGAAGCTGCTCCTTGAGATCAAGAACCCGGAGCTGTATCCGGGCATCGAGCAGCAGACCCTGAAGCTCCTCGGGAACGAGGGCTGGCTGGACCACGAACACCTGGGCCGGCTGATCGTGCAGAGCTTCAGCGCCGACAGCATCCGCACCGTGCACAAGCTGAAGCCCGCGATCACCACCGCCTACCTCGGGTCGCCCACCGCGGCGCAGCTGCACCAGTACGCGCGCTTCACTGATCTCGTCAACTCCTCGTACGGCTCGCTCTCCAAGGGGTACGTCGCGGCCGTGCACACCTTCGACGGACCGCACGGCAAGCCGCTCCGGGTGTTCGCCTGGACGGTGAACGACGCGGCCACCGCGCGCAAGGTCGCGGGCTACGGCGTGGACGGGATCATCACCAACAAGCCCGACGTGGTGCGGACGGCGCTCGGCTCGCACTGAACGCGGGGGGCGTTGTCAGTGGCGGGCCGTACCGTGGGCGCATGGACAGCCATGAGCAGGTTGAGCAGCAGGTCGTGTGGGCCGTGGTGGGCACCGACATCGGGCCCCTGATGCTGGCAGCGAGCCGTGACGGCCTGGTCAACGTCGTCTTCCACGCCACGGACGCGGTGCGCGACCGCGCCCTGGAGCGGCTGGCGGCCCGGCTGGGCGCGGCTCCCGTGGAGGATCCCGAGGCGCCGCTGCTGGCGGAGGCGATACGCCAGCTGCGGGCCTATTTCGCGGGCGAGCGGCACGACTTCGACGTGCCGCTGGATTGGTCGCTGATCTCCGGCTTCAACCGGCAGGTGCTGCGCGAGCTGGCGACCGGTGTGCCGTACGGCACGGTGGTGGGGTACGGCGATCTCGCCGGGCGGGTCGGGCAGCCCGGCGGGGCGCAGGCGGTCGGCGCGGCCATGGGTGCCAATCCGCTGCCGGTGGTCGTTCCGTGCCACCGGGTGGTGGAGAGCGATGGCGGGATCGGCGGCTTCGGGGGCGGGCTGGAGACCAAGCGGAAGCTGCTCGCCCTGGAGGGGGTGCTGCCCGAGCCGCTGTTCTGAGCAGCCCGCTTTCCGTCTCTGACCGGCGCCGGCCGCTCGTGTCCGACGATCTCGGCTGCTCGTGTCCGCCCGGCCCCGGCTACTCGTCGTAGTGCCGGGCCTCGAAGACGTTGCCGTCGGGGTCACGGAAGTAGAAGCTGCGCGTGGCGTTGCCGCGGGCGCCCGAGAGGTCGTGGTCGATGCCCGACACGGCGACGCCGTGTTCCTCCAGGCGGGCGTGCAGGGCGTCGAAGGCATCGGTCGGCAGGGACAGGCAGATGTGGTTGACGGGGTGGCCCGCGCTGTCGGCCGCACCGGGCAGCATCCTCATACCTGCGGCCATGGTGAGCGGGGCGAGGTCGAGGATGGTCTCCTCGTTGACGCGCACGGAGGGGAAGGCCGCCTTTCCCTCGGTGAACTCGGCGACCCTGATCGGCTCCAGCCCGACGGACTCCTGGTAGAAGCCGGCCGCGGCCACGGGATCGGCCACCCACAGGACGACGTGGTCGAGACGCATGCTGTTCCTGGTCATGCGCCCCAGGCTGGTGGCGTCCCCTACAGTCCGCAAGCGCACAGGCCATAGGCGTTTAACGGCGGCCGGGGGCCGCCAGAGATGAGGAAAGGCCGACAGAACAGGAGGCGGTGCCCGTGCTGGTGGTGTCGGAAGAGGTCCGGGAAGCGATCGACGCACGGCGGCCGGTGGTGGCTCTGGAGTCCACGATCATCGCGCACGGTCTGCCCCGTCCGCGCAACCTGCAGGTGGCGCTGGAACTGGAGGACACGGTGCGGCGGGAGGGCGCCGTACCGGCGACCATCGCCGTGCTCGACGGTCGGCCCCGTGTCGGCCTGGACAAGGAACAACTGGAGCGGATCGCCAACGAGGACGGCATCCGCAAGCTCGGCCACCGCGACCTGCCGCTCGCCATGGCGAGCGCTGCGAGCGGGGCGACCACGGTGTCGGCAACGGCACAGCTGGCCGCGCTCGCGGGCCTCCGGGTGTTCGCCACCGGCGGGCTGGGTGGTGTGCACCGCGAGTGGACGGTGACCCAGGACGAGTCGGCCGACCTGGGTCTGCTGGCCCGCACCCGGATCACGGTGGTCTGCGCGGGCGTGAAGTCGATCCTGGACGTGCCGGCGACCCTGCAGCGGCTGGAGACGCTGGGCGTGGCCGTCGCCGGATACGGCACGGACCGGTTCCCCGGCTTCTATCTGTCCGACTCGGGACATCCGGTCGACTGGGCACTGGACACCCCGGAGCAGGTCGCGGACGTCATGCGGGCCCAGGACGCGCTCGACGCACCCCCGTCGGCGCTGATCGTCGCCCAGCCGGTCCCCGAGGCCGAGCAGCTCGATCCCGAGCTGCACGCACGCGTGCTGGCCGACGGCCTGCGCGCCTGCGCGGATCAGGGCATCTCCGGTCAGGCGGTGACCCCGTTCCTGCTGGACTACCTGGTCCGGCACACCGACGGGGCCTCCCTGAGCGCCAATCTGGCGGCCGTGCGCGGCAACGTACGGCTGGCGGCGCGGATCGCCACGGCATGGACCAGGGGGTGACCGCGGGCCGGGACGGGGCGCTGCTGGTCGTCGGTGACGTGGTCACGGATGTGGTCGCCCGGCACCGGGGGCCGCTCGCGGCCGGCACCGACACCACCGCGGCGATCCGCACGCTGCCGGGCGGGGCGGGCGCGAACGTGGCCTGCTGGGCCGCGCACACGGGCTGTGCGGACGTACGGCTGCTCGGGCGGGTCGGCGTGGACGCGGCCGCGTGGCACGAGCGTGAGCTGATCGCGGCCGGCGTGCGGCCCCGGCTGGTGGTCGATCCGACAGCGGCAACCGGGACAGTGATCTGCCTCGTCGATGCGGATGCGGCGGCGGAGCGTACGTTCCTCACGGACAGCGGGGCGTCCTTGCGGCTCGAACCAGCCGACTGGTCGGACGCGTTGCTCGACGGCGTCGGCCGGCTGCACCTGTCGGGGTATCTGCTGTTCACGGAGCCGAGCCGGGAGCTCGCGCGGACCGCGCTCGCGGCGGCAGGCGCGCGTGGCGTGCCGGTCAGCCTCGATCCCGCGTCGGCCGGCTTCCTGGTGCGGCTGGGGCTGGACCGCTTCCTGGCCTTCGCTCAGGAACTGGACGTGTTGCTGCCCAGCCGGGACGAGGCATGTCTGCTGACGGGTCTGCCGGATCCGGTGGACGCGGCGGCCAAGCTGAGCCGTCTCGTCCCGCTGGTGGTCGCCAAGGCGGGTGCGGAGGGTGCGCTGGTGGCCCGATCCGGCAGCGCACCGTCCCGGGTCCCGGCCGCGCCGGCGGTCCCTCGGGACACCACGGGCGCCGGTGACGCCTTCACCGGCGCCTTCCTCGCCGCCCTGCTCGCGGGAGCGGACGCGGAGGAGGCCGCGGCACGCGGCTGCCGGGCTGGTGCGGAGGCAGTCGAACGGGTGGGCGCCAGACCGCCGCGTCCCGGGCGCGGGGGCCGGCCACCGGCCGACGCCGACGCCGTGCGGACACCGGAAGCGGAGGTTCGGCCCGCGCCGCGCCGCTGACGCCGTACGGGCGCGGCAGGATCCCCCCCCCGAACCGGGGGACGAACGCCCAGGCCTTCCTTCCCCCGGCTAGTCCTTCCTCCCCCACGCCGAGATCATCGGCGCGGTGGCCAGGTCCATGCCGCCGGCCTCGACATTGGCCAGGTGCTGGTCGATGTCCTCGTCGGTGGCAAGCCCCGCCGTGACGAGCCTGTCCCGGATCTGACGGACCGTCGCGGCCTCGAGAGCGGTGCAGGCAGGCGACGTCACGGGGAAGAACGCATCGGCCTCCACCTCGCTCAGTCCGGCCTCACGGAGCAGACGCGGGAGTTTTCGGCCGTACGACAGATCGGCGCCACGCTCGGCGAGCAGCTTGCGGAAGCCGTGACGCAGGCGGTTGGCGAGCCGCTGCTCGGGGCCGTACTCGTCGGGGCAGATCAAGGGCTGCAGAGCGGGGTCGGCATCCTCGATCAGCAGTCGCCCGCCGGGCCGGAGGGCCTGGATCATGGACCGCAACGCCCTCTCCCGGTCCGGCACATGAACGAGAACGAGCCGGGCGTGGACCAGGTCGAACCCCTCACCCGGCGGTTCCTCGGCGCCCACGTCGTGGACGCGGACCTCCACCGGCGGGCCGCCGGCCGGGGCTGTCGCGGCGGTGATCCTCGAGGTGTCGATGTCCGTGGCGACGACCTGTCCGGTGGGACCCACCTTCCTGGCGAGCCAGGACACCACCGAGCTGCCGCCGGCACCGACTTCCCAGCAGCGCCAGCCGGGCCCGATGCCGAGCGCCTCGATGTGCCGGAAGGTCGTGGGATCGAAGAGGGCGGCGAAGGCGTCGAAACGCTCTGCGGCCTGCTTCTGCCGGTTGTCCAGGAGGTATCCGTCCGCTGAGGTCATGCCACGATCATTCCAGTCACCCGGCCTGGCCGGACCGGCCGACGCTCCGGACAGGGGCGGCCCGGGCCGAGGCCGCCGCGGCGTCGGTGCTCCACAGCCGCGAACGAGCTCCGTCCACTGCCGGCAACGAGGTCCGTCCACTGCCGGGAACGCATTCCGTCCACAGCCGGGAACCAAGCGGAACATCCTGTTCCCACAGGCTTACCCGCGTTTTGCCCTCGCCTGGCAGACTGCCGGGCAAGGCGCAAACGCGTTGCGTGAGGAGATCCAGGCGGGGAGATCCAGATGTCCATGGCGGGGAATCTGCGGAAGGTCACAGGGCTGAGCAGGGTCGGCGGCCTGCGCAAGGTGGCGCGGCTGGCCCGGCGGCGGCCGCGTGTGGACCTGAGTCACCCCGCCCGGTCACCGCTGGGCTCGTCAGTGGTCAACTGTGTGACGTACCAGGACGGCGTGCGCGTGCCGCAGTGCACAGACCTGGTGGCTGCCGTGCGGATGGTGCGCAAGACGGGCGAGGGGTTCGTCTGGCTCGGGCTGCACGAGCCGACGGACCGTGAGTTCGCGGGCATCGCCGAGTTGTTCGCCCTGCATCCCCTGGCGGTCGAGGACGCGGTCGAGGCTCATCAGCGTCCGAAGCTGGAGCACTATGGCGACACGCTCTTCGCGGTGTTCAAGACGGTCTGCTACGTGGAGCACGAACAACTGACGGAGACCAGCGAGGTGGTCAACACCGGCGAGATCATGGTGTTCGTCGGTGAGGACTTCGTCATCACGGTACGGCACGGCCGGCACGGCTCACTGGGCCCGCTGCGCGAGGAGTTGGAGGCGCATCCGCATCAGCTGGCCAAGGGACCGGCGGCGGTGCTGCACGCGATCGCCGACCATGTCGTCGACGACTATCTGAACGTCACCGACGCGGTGCAGGCCGACATCGACCAGGTCGAGACGGAGGTGTTCTCGGAGAACAGCGCACGCCTCGACCCCGGCCGCATCTACCAGATGAAGCGTGAACTGCTCGAGCTGAAGCGGGCGGTGATGCCGCTCGGCCGCCCGGTGGAGGACCTTGCCACCCGGCCCATACGGGTCGTCGCGCCGGAGATTCAGGCCTACTTCCGGGACGTGCTGGACCACCTGATACGCGCCAAGGAACAGATCGCCGCCTTCGACGAACTGCTCAACTCGATTCTTCAGGCCCACCTCGCGCAGGTGACCGTCGCGCAGAACGAGGACATGCGGAAGATCACGGCCTGGGCCGCGGTGATCGCCGTACCGACGATGGTGTGCGGGGTATACGGCATGAACTTCGACCACATGCCAGAGCTGCACTGGCGGTTCGGCTATCCGCTGGTCATGGTCGTCATGGCGGCAGCGTGTCTGGTGCTGTACCGGGGCTTCCGGCGCAACGGCTGGCTCTGAGCCGCCGGGAGCGCGCCCGAGCCGAGGGGCCCGCTGCCGGCCGACGGGAATCAGCCACTCCAGGCAGGACGGCGCGGATCGTCGGCACGTACCAGGACGTCCGCCGTTCCGGCGGGGTCGGTCTCGGACTCGTAGCGCTCGAAGGCGGGGAGCGTCCAGTGCTCGGCCTCGGGAGTACGCCGGCGCAGTGCACCCGGGGAAAGGAGGAGATGCACGGTCAGGTCGAAGGGGAACCAGTGCCGCAACAGGAGGGGGCCGTGGAGCAACAGGACACCACCGGGCGGGAGTTGGACATAGGGGCTGCGGGTGGCCCGGTCGGTGGCCGGATCCCAGAGGTCGGGCAGGACACGACCGCTGCCACCGGGGTCGAGCGGGCCGAAGACCTCGCGCCACAGGGCGCCGGTGTCGAACCAACCGCCGTAGTACGACTCCGCGTCGCGCCGCCCGTGTTCCAGGCGCAGCGAGGCGGGGCGCAGGAAGCCCTCGGCGCCGACCACGAGTGAGGGCCGGCCGCGCACCCGCAGCGCCTCCCCTACACGTTCGGCCAGGTCACCGGGCCGGGCGGCCGGGGCTCCGTCGAAGCCGACACGCGTCCAGGCGCTGCCGTCGGCCGGCTTCAGCCCGGCCAGCCGGTCGGCGAGCAGCTCGGCGAGCCGGTCCCAGGTGATCGCTTCGAGTCGCACATGGCCATGATGCCGGGTGGCGGAAGGTGGGGTGACAGTGCCTGCGGGGGACGGGCCCCGCCTGCGGAGAGCGGAGTGACGGCACCTGCCAGCGGACGGGCAGGGCTCCGAGGCCGGGCACGAACCCGGCCGACGGAGAGGACGAGATGGCGCAGCTGCCGGGCGAGCTGTGCGGTGGGGCTGGGGAAGGGCGTGGCCAACGCGCTCCTCGACGGGCTCGCCGGGGCCGGGGTGGACCGGCTCGGCGCGGTGGGGCTGGGCGCACATCTGCTCGGCCTGGACGCACGGCCAGTGGGGGACGACCTGGTGGCTTTCCCACCGGAGCTCCGCCGCTTCGCGCGGGCCGCACCACGGGACTGGAGCACCTGCGGGGCGTGCAGACGATCCCGTCGACTGGGTGATGCCCACGCCCGCCGGGACGGCTGGAGCAAGGCGGACCGCAGACGGGACCGACCGCGTCGGCCAGGAGCGGCTGCCCGGTGGTCGAGGGCGGCGAGGACGGAGGGAGAGAGAGGGACACCCAGGAGGAGGCGGAGGAAAAGAAGGAGTGGGCAAGGCGTGCGAGGTGCGGGCGGCGGCGGGGAAAGTACCGCGTATGGCGCTTCCCTCAACTCCCCACTCCCCCGGTCGGCTTGTCGTCATCCAGGCGCAGAAGCCCAAGCGGTGCGCCAGGTGTCGGCGCGGGCCGCTGTCACTGCTCGTGCTGGAGGACGGGGCACCGCGCTGCCTGGACTGCGCGGACCTCGGACACCTGGTGTTCCTGCCGCGCGGGGACACGGCGCTGACCCGCAGGTCGAGGGAGGAGAGCGGGCTGTCGGTCGTCGTGGTGCGGTTCAACCGGCGCAAGAGTCGTTACGAGCGGCAGGGCGTGCTCGTGGAGGAGGCCGCGCTGGCCCGGGCCGAGGCGCGATGCCTGGCGGACGCGGAGGCGCGGCGTAGGCGTCGGGCGCGGGACGCGCGGCGCCGGGCGGCGGAGGACGAACGGTTCGCGGCGGCGTTCGCGGCCGAGATCCTGCGGCTCTTTCCCGGCTGCCCCGCCGATCGCGCGCGGGCCATCGCGGCGCACGCGTCCTTGCGCGGCAGTGGGCGGGTCGGGCGCAGCGCGGCTGGGCGGGCGCTGTCGGAGGGAGCGGTGGTCTCGGCGGTCGTGGCGGCCGTACGGCACGTCGACACACCGTACGACCAGCTGCTGATGAGCGGGGTGTCACGGTACGAGGCACGCCGCCGGATCGCCCCGGCCGTGGAGAGCGTGCTGCGCACCTGGCAGGACGCGGGGGCGGAGGCAGGCTGAGCGGGGCGGGGACCGGGGGGAGGGGGTGGGGGGAGGGGCCCCCGGGGAGGGGAGGGGGCGGAGAGACGCTCGCGTCTGTCGTCGCCTTCCTGGGCCATGGTCCGAACCCGTTCCTGGGCATTCACTGGGAGGTAGCGGTGATGCCGGGCGCGTACCGGGCGGAACAGACGAGCTGGGGCGTGGAGATGATCGACGGGCCGTTCTTCGTACTGGTCGTGGTGGGGATGCTCGGCACCGGGCTGGTGGCTGGGACCTTCTGCGCGTTCTCGACCTTTGTGATGCGGGGGCTCGCCACCCTTCCGCCGGCACAGGGCGTCGCGGCGATGAACGCGATCAATGTCGCCGCGGTCCGGCCCGCCTTCATGACGGTGTTCACCGGCTCGGCGGTACTGAGCGCGATGATCGCGGTGGTGACGTTCGTGGTGTGGCCGGACGAGGGGAAGCTCGAACTGCTGCTCGGCAGCGCGCTGTACCTCTTCGGCTCATTCGGGCTGACGATCGTCGCCAACGTCCCGCGCAACGACAGGCTGGCCCGGCTGACCCCGGGCGCCCCGGAGGCCGCCGTGTACTGGCCGGCGTATGTGCGCGAGTGGACGCTCTGGAACCACGTCCGCACCGTCGCATCCGCAGCGGCCGCCCTCGCCTACGTACTGGCGCTGGCTTGACCCTCGTACGGGTTGCCCCTCTACGGCTTGACCCTCGTACGGGTTGCCCCTCTACGGCTTGACCCTCGTACGGGCCGTTTCGTCTGACCCGATCCTGACAACCGGCGGTCCCCCTGGTCCGTTCATGCCCGACCCTCCCCCGGCCCACCTCCGACAGCCCCCTGACTGTTCCCCGATCAACCCCCGACCACTCCCGATCCCTCAACCACTCCCGACCCCAACCACTCCCGAATCCCCCCAACCACTCCGCGATCAACCACTCCCCGATCACCCCCAGCCACTTCACGATCAAGCACTCCCCGATCAGCCCCTGGCCACTCCCCGATCACCTCTCCCACCGCCCCGGATCAGTCCCTGATCGCCCCCCGCCCCCCGACTCCCCTGATCACGCCCCGACCACTCCGCGATCACCCCTGACCGTCTCCCGAGGCCTCCTCGGGAGGGGGGTCGGAGGGCTTCCGGTGCCGGGCCGGGGGTGTGGCCGGAGAAAGCGCTGTCCGCCACTCTGCGCGGTGGTCGGCGCGGACGTATCGTGGCCGAAAGGGTGCCGGAGGAGTGCAGGAAGAGTGCCGAGGGTTGCCGCCCGATGGCGTACGGCCCGTCGTACACCTGATGCCCGCGCGGTATCTGTACGCGAGGAAGACGACCATGGCCGATCCCAAGGGGTTCATGACCACGCCGCGGCAGGAGTGGGCGCGGCGGCCCGTCGAGGAGCGGGTGCGGGACTGGGACGAGGTGTACGTCCCGGGAGCGCTGCTGCCCATCATCAGCAAACAGGCCGACCGGTGCATGGACTGCGGCGTCCCGTTCTGCCACGACGCCTGTCCGCTGGGCAATCTGATCCCCGAGTGGAACGACCTGGTCTCGCGGGAGGACTGGCGGGCGGCGAGCGACCGGTTGCACGCGACGAACAACTTCCCCGAGTTCACCGGGCGGTTGTGTCCGGCGCCGTGCGAGGCGGGGTGCGTGCTGGCGATCAACCAGCCGGCCGTCACCATCAAGAACGTCGAGTGCGCGATCGCCGACCGGGCCTGGGAGGAAGGTTTCACCCAGGCGCGGCCGCCCGATCGGCTGTCCGGGAAGACGGTCGCCGTCATCGGCTCGGGGCCCACCGGGCTCGCCGCGGCACAGCAGCTGACGCGGGCCGGGCACACGGTCGCCGTGTACGAGAAGGACGACCGGATCGGCGGGCTGATGCGGTACGGGATCCCCGAGTTCAAGATGGAGAAGCGGCATCTGGAGCGGCGGATCGAGCAGATGCGGGCCGAGGGGACGAAGTTCCGTACGTCGACGGCCGTCGGGCGGGATGTCGGGGCGGTGGAGCTGCGGGGACGGTACGACGCCGTCGTCATCGCCACGGGGGCCACGGCGTGGCGGGAACTTCCGGTGCCGGGCCGGGAGTTGAAAGGGATACACCAGGCGATGGAGTATCTGCCGCTGGCGAACCGGGTGTGTGAGGGGGATCTGGAGGTTTCACCGCTGTCCGCGGCCGGCAGGCACGTGGTGATCGTGGGCGGCGGGGACACCGGGGCGGACTGTCTGGGGACCGCGGTGCGCGAGGGGGCCGCGTCCGTGAGCCAGCTGGACATCTACGCGCAGCCGGGCGCCGAGCGTGACGAATACGCCGAGCCGTGGCCGACGTACCCGAAGGTCTACCGGCTGTCGGCCGCGCACGAGGAGGCCCGGGACCTGCGTACGGCGCCGGCGGCGGACGCGGATGCCCGGCTGTTCGCGGCGTCCACGCTCCGGTTCACCGGGGACGACGGCGGGCGGGTGCGCCGGCTGCACCTGGTGGAAGTCGACGAGGTGCGTCGTCCGGTGCCGGGCACCGAGCGGGCGCTTCCCGCCGATCTCGTGCTGCTCGCCCTCGGGTTCTCCGGCCCTGACCAGGAGGACGGGCTGATCGGGCAGCTGGGGCTGACGCTGGATCCGCGCGGCACGATCGCCCGGGACGACGGCTTCGCGACGAACGTCCCCGGGGTCTTCGCCGCCGGGGACGCGGCGCGCGGGCAGTCGCTCATCGTCTGGGCGATCGCGGAGGGGCGGGCGGTGGCGGCGGCCGTCGACCGCTATCTGACGGGGAGTTCACGACTGCCGGCCCCGGTCTCTCCGAGGGATCGGCCGATGAGGGTGTGAGTGTGGCCGACGGTCGTTGTACGGTCGTTGTGGCCGTTGGCTGTCCTCGGCGGTGGTGACGGCCGGTTCGGCACCGCCGGGATGCGGCGTTGTGGTTGCTCGCCGTTGGGGCGGGGGGCCACCCGCGAGATCCAGGGCACCGGCCAGACAAAAGGATCGGCGTCGGTGCCTGTCGGTGCCGGCCATCCATTCCCGTCACCCCTTCCGGTCACCCCTTCCGGTCACCCCTTCCCGTCATCCCTTCCGCTCGTCCGTCCCCGCCACCTTCCCCGTCGACAGGGCCACCCGGTTCCACGTGTTGATCGTGCAGATCATGGCGATGACGTGGGCCAGTTCCTCCTCGTCGAAGTGGGCCGCGGCCTCGGCGTAGACGGTGTCGGGGACGCCCGCGTCGGCGACGTGGGTCAGGGCCTCCGTGAGCGCAAGAGCGGCCTGTTCCCTGGGGGTGAAGAAGTGCCGGGCCTCGCGCCAGACGGCCACCATGTGCAGCCGGTCCTCGCTCTCGCCGGCCTTGCGGGCGTCGTTGGTGTGCATGTGCAGGCAGTAGGCGCAGTGGTTGAGGAGCGAGGAGCGGATCTGGATCAGCTCCACCAGTGCCGGGTCGAGGCCGGCCCGCGCGGCGGCGTCGAAGCCGATGAGGGCACGGAAGGCCTTCGGGGCGGACTTCGAGAAGTCCAGTCGGGCGCGGGCGTCCTCGGTCTCCGCGATCGCGGTGGTGATGTCGGCTGCGGTGGCGTTCGTGTGCGTTGTCATGGCTTCAACCTACGAGCCCGATAGACCGGCTGTAGGGTGCATTTTCGTGATGGAATCGTGGGTCAATTCCGCGGAGCGGATCGGCGCCGATCTGCATCTGGAGCTGTCGGGTCCGGGCGGGCGGCGGGCGGCGCTGACCCGGGCGCTGCGGGCGGCCGTGCGCAGCGGGCGGCTGGCGCCGGGCACCCTGTTGCCGCCGTACCGGTCGCTCGCCGCGGATCTGGGCGTGGCCCGCAACACGGTGGCCGACGCCTACGCGGAACTGGTGGCGGAGGGCTGGCTGACCGCCCGCCAGGGTTCGGGCACCCGGGTCGCCGACCGCGCGGAGCCGCTGCGGCAGGCCGTACGGACGCCCGTGAAGGCACCTCCACGCGCGCGTGGCCCGCGACACGATCTGCGGCAGGGCACGCCGGATGCGTCGGCGTTCCCTCGGGCGGCCTGGTCGGCCTGCTACCGGCGGGCCCTTCAGGCGGCGCCGAACGAGGCGTTCGGGCCGGGGGATCCGGCCGGGCGCCGGGAGCTGCGGGAGGCGTTGACCGAATATCTGGCACGCGCGCGTGGCGTGCGCGCCGAGCCGGGCCGGATCGTGATCTGTTCGGGCTTCGCGCACGCGCTGCGGCTGCTGTTCGGCCAGGGTGCGGGCGGGGTGCTGCGCGGTCCGCTGGGCGTGGAGGCGTACGGGCTGGACTTCCACCGGGGGTTGCTCGCCACGGCCGGGGTGCGCACGGTGCCGCTGCCGCTGGACGAGCGCGGCGTGCGGGTCGATGTACTCGGGCGGGAGCGGGCCGTGCTGCTCACGCCGGCGCACCAGTTCCCGACCGGCGGGCCGTTGCACCCGGAGCGCCGGTCGGCCGTGATCGACTGGGCACGCGCGCGTGGGACGGTCGTGCTGGAGGACGACTACGACGGCGAGTTCCGGTACGACCGCAGGCCGGTCGGTGCGCTGCAGGGCCTCGATCCGGAGCGGGTGATCCACCTCGGGTCGGTCAGCAAGAGCCTGTCACCGGCGCTGCGGCTGGGCTGGATGGTGCTGCCGGAGCGGTATGTCGGGCCTGTGCTGGCGGCGAAGGGCGAGCGGGAGGGCTGGGCGAGCGTGCTGGACCAGCTGGCCCTGGCGGAGTTCATCGTCTCCGGGTCGTACGACCGTCATGTGCGGCGCATGCGGCAGCGCTACCGGCACCGGCGTGACCGGCTCGTCGCGGCGCTCGCCGACCACGCGCCGCATGTCGAGGTGACGGGCGTCGCGGCCGGGCTGCACGCGGTGCTGCGGCTGCCGCCGGGCAGCGAGCCCTCCACGGTGAAGGCCGCCGCGTGGCAGGGGATCGCCCTGGACGGACTCGCCGCGTTCCGGCATCCGCAGGCGGTGGCGACGGCGGGTGACGGACTGGTCGTGGGCTACGCGGCCGCCGCCGAACACGCCTACGGCGCGGCGCTGGAGGCGCTGTGCGGGGTGCTGCCTCCTGGGTGAGGAGCGGGTTGCCTGCGGCCTGCGGCCTGCGGAGCGGTGGTTCGGAGATCGGGGTCGGCGGCGGTGACGTAGGCCTTCGCGCCCGGTGACTGGCTGCGGCCGGCTGTCGAGCCCGCCGCTGGCCCCAGGGCGAGTTCCCCCGGCTCAACAGGTGTGCCGCGCAGGTCTACCGTTTCCGCGCCACCGCCCCGTACCCGGGAATCACCCCGTCGTCCTGGCCCGGGACCGGCTCGCCCAGTTCCGGGTGCCACTTGTGGACGATCTCGACGCCGGGCCCGACCAGGTCGAGGCCGGTGAAGAAGCGGGTGAACTCCTCGCGGGAGCGCAGGGCGAGGGTGACGCCGGCCGCCTTCAGTTTCTCGGTGGCGGCCGCCGACTCCTCGGGGGTGAAGTCGGCCGTGGCGTGGGTCATCACCAGGTGGCTGCCGGAGGGCAGTTCGGCGAGCAGCCGGCCGACCAGGTTGTGTGCGCCGTCCTCGTCGGAGACGAAGTGCAGCAGGGCGATCAGGGAGAGCGCGACCGGCCGGTCGAGGTCCAGGATCTCCTTGGCACCCGCGATGACCGCGTCCGGATCGCGCACGTCGGCCTGCAGGTACTCGGTGGCGCCCTCCGGTGTGCTGCGCAGCAGCGCCGCGGCGTGGGCCAGCACGATCGGGTCGTTGTCGCAGTAGACGACCCGGGCGTCGGGGGCGGCCTGCTGGGCGATCTGGTGGAGGTTGGGCTCGGTGGGTATGCCGGTGCCGATGTCCAGGAACTGCCGTATCCCCTGCTGGGCCAGCCACCGCGTGGCCCGGTGCATGAACGCGCGGTTGACCCGGGCCATGACCGGGACCCGGGGGTCGAGGGCCAGCATCTGCCGGCCCATCGCCTCGTCGACGGGGTAGTTGTCCTTGCCGCCGAGATACCAGTCGTACATCCGCGCGGGGTGCGGCTTGCTGGTGTCGATCGCCACGGCCGTCGGGTCCTGCCCTGTCATGCGGCACTCCATGAGCGTGATGAACGTCCGGCGCAATGAGTGAGCAAGTGGGTTCCACGATAGGGAAGTTGAGCGAAAAGCAACACACGGTCCAGGTCAGGACAGCAGGAAGTCGGCCTCCCCCGCCTTGGCGCCCTCGATGAACGCGGTCATCTCGGCGGTGGTGTAGATCAGCGCTGGTCCGTCCGGGTCGGTGGACTGGCGTACGGCGATCCGGCCGTCGGCCAGCTTCATCGCCTCCAGGCAGTTCCCGCCGTTGCCGCCGCTCCAGGGCTTGTGCCAGCCCTCGCTGCCCAGCTCCCGCGCGGGCATGCCGTTGTAGACGCGTCCGCGCGGCGTGATGCGATCCATTCACAGCTCCTTGCGGAGATCCCGGAGGATCTCCTTCGTGCGTTGTGCCGTAGCGGCCTGCGCCGCCATGCGGTCCATGACCTCGAGGTGGGTCGCCACCTCCGCGCGCGCGTCCAGGTAGACGGCGCCGGTCAGGTACTCGCTGTAGACCATGTCCGGCAGCTCCGGCATGGCGAATCGGAACAGCACGAAGGGCCCGTACGTCCCCGGGTGCGGCCCGCTCGCGAACGGGGCGACCTGGAGCGTGACATGGGGCAGCTTCGTGGCCTCGAGCAACCTGTCGATCTGCGCGCGCATCACCTCCGGACCGCCGACCGGGCGGCGCAGGGCGGTCTCGTCCATCACCGCCCAGAAGCGGGGGGCGTCGGGACGGGTGAGCAGTTGCTGGCGTTGCATGCGCAGGGCGACGTGCCGCTCGATGTCGTCCGGACTGGTCTGGCCGATGGCACCGGACTTGAGCACACCGCGCGCGTAGTCCTCGGTCTGGAGCAGGCCGGGGACGAAGTGCGGCTCGTAGGAGCGGATGAGGGCGGCCGCACCCTCCAGGCTGACGTACATCGAGAACCAGCCGGGCAGGATGTCGTGGAAGCGCTGCCACCAGCCGGGCTTGTTGGCCTCCTCGGCCAGCTGGACGAAGAGTTCGGCCTCGTCGTCGGGTACGCCGTAGGCCTTCAGCAGCAGTTGCAGGTACGGGATCTTGAGGGCGACCTCGGCCATCTCCATGCGGCGGACGGTGGCGGGCGCGACACGCAGGACGCGGGCGGCCTCCTCACGCTTCAGTCCGGCGCGTTCCCGCAGGTCCAACAGGCGTCGGCCGAGGACCACCTGGCCCACCGTCGGCGCGGACCGCGGTTCGCTCACGCTCTCACCTCCACCGCACGCCTCCACCGAACGTGTCCTGACAGATGTTTCCCGACAGCCCTGCGGCGCCGTTCGAAGATGCATTCGAAGACCGGGTCGGTCTCCGATGCCCCCAATTGGCGCCGCTCGACGTGCTGTTGCGAGCAGTGTGCCACGGCCTCTGACCGAGTCACACAGCACTCTGCAATTTTCAGAGTGATACTTGCCAAGTGTTCACGGCGGGGAGATAGTGGCAAGCGTGATTCCGTCCGCGCCCTTAGGAACAGACTCCGCCGCAGACCGTCCCGGTCGCGGTGCAGCCACGGGAGCAGCCCCTGACGGGGGCGCTGCCGGGCGCCGGTTCCGCTTCGAGCTGGCCGCACATCCCGGTTCCGTCGCCCGGGCGAGACGCCTCGCGCACGCCCGGCTGACCGGCTGGTCGGTGTGCGCGGACACCTGCGACAGCGCGGCCCTGGTCATATCCGAACTGGTCACGAACGCGATCGTGCACACCGCGAGCAGTCGTGTGGTGTGCGAACTGCAGGATCACGACGACACCGTGCGCATAGCCGTACGCGACGAGGGCTGCGCCCCAGGCGAACCCCACCCGTCCCCACAGCGGCCCGATGAGGAGCACGGGAGGGGATTGCTCCTCGTCGACGCGCTGTGCCGGGCCTGGGGCGCGCAGGAACACGGGCCCGGGCTGCTGGTCTGGGCCGAGCTGGCCCGCCAGACCGACGCGGACCGCGGCACCGCCGCTCCGCGAGCCGACCTGGGCTGGGGCGCCCGCCCCAAACCGGGCCGCCCGGACGACTCCGGCGAGGACGAGGCGCCGGAGGGCCGGCAACGGGCCGCCGGGCACCCCCACCCTCACACACCCGAGCACCAGCACCGCCCCGGGGCACCGGACCCCCACCGGCACCGAGCCCTGGACCGGCCCCCGCACCACCCTCTGCACCGGTTCCCCGAGCAGCACCGCGCCGGGGAGCGCCCGTGACCGCCGAGTACGACTCCCGCGGGTACGACTCCGTGGGGTACGACTGCGACGCCTACGACTGCGGCGGCTACGACTCCGGCCGAGAGGGTGTCACCGGCCGCGTCCTGGGCGGCGACAGGTACGACACCGCAAGCCCCTTCCCGCCCGACGCCGCCGGTGTCTTCGGTGCGGCCCGTGCCGCCCATGCGGCCGGTGCCACCGGCCGGGGACCCGAACCGGCCCTCGGCCTGGACACCCTGGTGCGGCTGCAGCGGCGCAGGTCCGTCCCGGACGAGCCCCGCCGGCTCGCCGTGCCGGACGGCATGACCGCACCGCTCGGCTGCGACGCCGTGGCCGTGCCCGACCGCCTCGGCCCGCTCGTCGTACCCCGGCTGCCCCGGCTGGGCTGTGTGTACACCGACGGCGCCCGCTGGTGGTGGATCGTTCCGTCGGACTCCGACTACGCCCTCCCCTGGCCCTTCCCGGCCCACTACGCCCCCGGCGCCCTGGTGACCGGCACCGCCCGGCTCATCCACCGCCCGGAGGGCACGGTCCCGTACACCCCGCCGATCCCGCTGTACCTGGCCCTGTGCCGGGTGACCGGGACGGCTCCGGACTGGTCCAGGGCGGTCCCCGCGTAGACGCGGACGCGGCGGCCGGCTTCGGGCCGTGGCCGTGACCCTGGGGCCGTGGTGGGGCGGGCTCGGCTTTCGGCGGCTGATCGTGGACGAGCCGACGGCCGCGCCGGCATGCCGAACTGGTGCAGCCTGCCTGAGCACGGCCTGCCTGAGCGGAGCGGACGGCAGCGGCGCGCTCACTCGGCCGCTTCGGCTCCCCGCACGATCACCAGGAACATGTCCGTCGCGAGGTCCATGACGACCTCGGCCGGCAGGCCTTCCAGACGCCGCGCGTGCGCGAACTCCTCCGCGGGCCAGGATCCCCGCGGACCACCGGCGGGAAAGCGTTCGAGCACCGTTCGCCCGTTCACCATCTCGCACCTCCAGAAAGCGTCGTACCTGTAGGAGTTAACGCCCTGGAGAAGGGAAAAGCCTCGCTCGGTGACGGGACTGAGACATTACCTACACTCGTTCGGCGCGGAGTGTGAGCAGACGTTCACTTTGTGGGATGAACCGCGCCCTCCGCGTCAGTGGTCGTACTCGTCGTGAAGGCGCAGCCGGTCGCTGCCGGCGGGGCTGCGGCCGAGCGCGGTGAGGTCGAGCAGACCGGCGAGGGTGCCGAGTCCGTCCAGCCCGTCGTCGTAGACCGAATAGGTGTGGAAGACCCGGTCGTGGTCGCGCAGGAAGCAGCTGATGCCCGGCCGCTCGACCAGGCTCTGACCCTGACCCTGACCCTGACCCTGGCTCCGGCACTGGTCCTGGTTCTGGTTCTGGCTCCGGTCCTGGTCCGGCTCCACGGTGGCCTCGAAGTCGAGGTTGAAGTCACTGTCGGACGACGAGTACCAGGGCACCATCCAGCCCATCCGCGCCTTGAACGGCAGGATCCGGGTGAACGGCGCCCGGGAGACGACCGCGAAGGAGGTGTTCCGGGAGCGCAGATGGGCGAGGTGGCCGACCTGGTCCAGGAAGGCCGAGCAGCACGGGCAGCCGGTCTCCCACTCCGGGGCGAACATGAAGTGGTGGACGACGAGCTGGGCCCGGCTCTCGAAGAGGTCCAGGAGGGTGGCCTTGCCGTCGCCGCCCTCGAAGACGTACTCCGCGTCGACCTCGGCCATGGGCAGCCGCCGCCGCTCCTCCCCGAGCACCTCGCGGGCCCGTCTGACCGCCTCCTCCTTGCGCAGCAACTCCTCGCGCGCCGCACGCCACTGCTCGCGCGAGACGATCTCCGGAAGCGACATGGGCCCTCCTGTCCGACGATCCGACGGTCGGTCCGGGTGGTGACCGTCGCCGGGAGCGGAACTCATCGCCACGCGCGAAGATTCTTTCCGGCGCGCCTCCGGCCTGCGCGGCGTCGGCCGGCTCAGGTCCGCAGGGGCCCACGTACCGCTACGCGGCGGCGGGCAGCGGCACCTCGACGAGACCTTGGAGCTTCAACTCTCCCAATGCGTCCTGGAGTTGCCTGACGTGCCGAGCTGTGAGCCGGCCCGTGTCGTCGAGGTGTACGGCGCTGGCCGTGGTCGTGTCGACAAGTCGCTCCAGGACGTCCGCGACGGCGTCCGTGCCCGCGGTGTGCCGGGCGAGGGCAGGCAGTTCGGCGGCGGCGAGCGCGATGGCGGCGCGCGCCTCGGCGAGGGTGCGGTAGGCCTCCCGGCGCAGCGCCCACCGTTCGGCGCGGTCGCCGGACCCGTCCAGGACGTGCACGAGATAGGCGTGCGCGGCGCTTCCGGCCGCCGCGAGCCGGGCGCGTACGCCGCCGCCGCGCTCCCCCGGCATCGGCAGATGCCCGACGACCAGCACGAGCGCGCAGGCCAGCAGGGTCTCGCCGATCCGGCTGACGGAGGCCTGCGGCTCGCCTCCGGCCATGACCAGGGCGAGGACGAGGACGGTGACGACGGCGGTGAGCGCGGCGAAGTGCCGGGTGGCGACCGGCACGAGCGCCCCGCAGACGGCGACCAGCGCGATCAGCCCGGCGGGCCGGGGCAGCAGCGCGGCGAGTCCGGCGAACACCAGGGCGCCCAGTACGGTCCCGGCGGCCCGGCACAGCACTCGGGAGGCGAGCGGCCCGAGGTCGGGCTTGACGAGGAAGACGGCGGTGGCGGGCAGCCAGTACCAGTGCTGGTGGTTGCCGTACCAGCGGGTGTGGTGCAGGGCCTGGGCGATGGCGGCGCTGGCCCCGAAGCAGAGGGCGACCCGCAGGCCGTACTCGCGTCCGCCGGTGCCGAACGCGGCGCGGACGGCGTGTCGCACATCCCGGCGCCGGGCGGGTGGCCGCTGGTGTGCGTCCTCGGCCCGGTCGAAGGCCTCGGCGGCGCGCAGCAGGGCGTCGTCGAGGGCGCGCAGGGCGGGGGCGGACCGGTGGGGAGCGGGCAGCGGGCCGGTGCCGGTGTTGTCGCGGACCGCTGCGGCGAGGCGCCGGGGCCCTTCCGCGGCCCGCGCCGAGACCGGCTCCCCCGCCCAGAACAGGGCGGTGGCGGCCTCGGCGAGGGGCAGCGCGGCCGCGAACCGCGCGTGCAGCCGGCGTTCGGCGGCGGAACTGGCGTACCGGCGCAACCGGGGTCCGGCGAGGGCGTCCTGGGCATGGTCGAGGGCGGCGGTGAGCGCGGCCCGCCGGGCGGTGGCCCGTTCACCGCCCACGGCGTCGAGCAGCGCGGCGACGGCGTCGTACACCTCGGCGACCGCCGCCCGCTCCCCGTCGAACCGGAAGTCCCCCGCGAGGGAGCCGGGCGTGGGCAGGGCGAGCCGCAGCACAAGCAGCCAGCCGGCCCCGGCGAGGAAGGCGAGCGCCCGCTGCCAGCCGCTCTCGGCCGTCGGCATTCCGGCGCCGATCGCGGCGCCGACGAGCAGTTGCGTTCCGGCGGCGGAGGCCACGGGCCCGACCGCGCTGATGCCACCGGCGACCAGCCCGAGCAGGGTGAGCGCCAGGGTCAGCGGTACGGCCGCCAGCCCCTGCCCCGCGTACGTCCCTGCGAGCAGCCCGAGCGCCCCGGCCAGCGCGGGCACCCCGAGCCGTTTGACGGAGGCGCGCCGGCCGCCGGGCCGGTCGTTGATGCCGGCGAGCATCGCGGCGATGGCGGCGAGGACGCCGGGGGCGATGCGTCCCGTGCCGACTCCGGCGGACAGCAGCGGACCGGCGGCGAGCGCGCCCCGGGTCACCGCGCTCCAGGGGACGGGGCCGCGCTGGGCGCGCAGGGCATGGGCGAGCCAGAGGGGTGCGGCGGGCCGGGACACGGGGCTCCTGTCGTATGCGGGCGGGAAGTGCATTGCCTTCGGACGACGGTGGCCGGGTGGGCTGTCCTTACACGGTAGGGGGCGTTCCCCGTGCGAACCGGGCGATCACGTTTCGCGCAGGTGAAAGGTGCCCGCGCGGCCGGTTTCTTTATGAACGCAATCCGCAGGAACGCGATGCGCCGACGACGAGTTCCTCGGTCTCGGTCACGGCGGCGACGAGGGCCTCCGGTGCGGCCCGCAGCTCGCCCACCACCGAGTCGATCCCCCGCAGCCCGGCCCGCTCCAGCAGCCGCTTCTCGTTCGTCACCCACTCGCCGCGTGCCGCGAGCACTCCGTGCGCGGCCTGGACGGCGGCCGTCGCGATGGAGCCGGCGGTCTCCGTGAGGCGGCCGTGGGGGGCGTGGTCGGCCTTCGCGTAGGCGAGGGTGGCGCGGGCGGTACCGTGCCAGCGGTCGGCGGCGGTGACGCGCAGCCTGGCCGGGTACTCCGCGGGACGGGGCAGGTCGCCGTGCAGGACCTGGTTGACGGCCAGTTCGGCGACCAGCAGATAGGTGGGGATGCCGGCCAGGTGGAAGAGCAGGGACTCCACCCGGAACCGTCCCGCCTCCGCCTCCGTCAGTTCGCGCTCGACCACGTCCAGGTCCCGGTAGTGGACGTCGACCCGGCGTCCGTCGATGGTCAGCCAGGCACCGCCGTTGAAGACTCCACCGCCCCAGCCCCCGACCTCGGAGACCTCGCCCTCCCAGCCGACCGCGCGCAGGTCGTCCGGATCGAAGGGGCCGCGGTAGTAGATCGCCAGGTCCCAGTCGCTGTCGGGGCGGTGGGTGCCCTGGGCCCGGGAGCCGCCGAGGGCGACCCCCTCCACCGTGGGCAGGGCGGCGAGGCGCTCGGTGGTGCGGGCGAGGAATTCGGCTTCGGAGGACTGGGCCATGCCCTCAGCCTGCCTCAGCCGTCCCGAAGTCCGCTCCCGGGATTTCCGCGAGTCCCTCCGCGATCCGTGGCAACGGCCGCGAAGCGCCGCTGCGTCAGCCCGCATTGCGAGGCCGGCCCGTATCTCCGCCCCCGCGCCGGGCGAGTTCGTGCTCGAGGGGCGCGAGATCGGCGGGCGGCGTGCCTCGTGCACGGCGAGCCGGGGGTGCCGGGTGGTGGTGGAGAGCCGGATGGTGTCGTTGATCAGGGCGTGGCGAGGCCCTGGACCGTGGCGAGGCTCTCGGCGGTGTCCTGCTCCAGGCGGATGCCGTGGGTGTGCAGCGTGCCGCGGGTGAAGTCGATGAGCGACTTCAGCAGCTTCGGGGCGGGCGGGTGCGGGGGCGTGCTGGTGCCCGGCGTGCGGGGTCACCGGGTGGAGGGAGCAGCGGTCGCGGCCCGGCGAGGGAGGCGTCGGCAGGTCGATCGGGTCCCCCGGCCCCGGCGCCTTCGGCTGCGTCGGCGCCGGTTCAGAACCGCCGCCTGGGCCCGCTGCCGAACCGGGCCCCGCCGATTTCCCTGGTCACGGGCCGTTGTCAGTGGCACGCGCTATCAAGGAATCGTAACGCTGTGTGACGACGGGGGGTCGTGGTGATCCAGGACGGCAGGGACAAGGAAGCGAGCGGGCATGGGCGGGGCGGGGAAGCCCAAGGGAGCCCGGCGGACCGGGCGGAGGTGTCGCAGACCCGCACCCATCTGTCGATGGCGGGACTGCGCGCGCGGGGATGGACCCCCGGCATGGTCCGTCAACTGCTCGGCGATCCCGATCTGCTGCGGAGCAATCCGCACTTCGAGTCGGCCCCGCGGACCCGGTTGTATCGCCTCGACCGGGTCGAGACAGCCGAGCGGAGCGAGGAGTTCAGGACCGTTTCGGCAGCCGCGGCCCGCCGGTCGGCCGCCGCACGGGCGGCCGCGCTGCGCCGGCGGCGGGAGGTGGTGGCGCGGATCGCGGCGGAACCCCTCGACGTGCCACGGCCGACCGCGCAACGGCTCGCCGAGCCGGCGGCCGAACACCGCGACCGGCAGGACACACGATGGGCATCCGGCCGGTGGCGGCATGCAACCGGTCCGGCGATAGCGCAAAACGCCGGTCCCCGCGCCGCACTCGACCGGTGGAAGGTCGACTACCTGCGCCATCGGCTGACTCGGTACGACGAGCTCCTGGACGGTCTGCACGGCAGCACAGGACGCGCCGCGGCCGAGGAACTGCTGCACCGCCGCATCTACGCCGCCATCGCCGAGGCGTACCCGGACCTTGCACGGGAGTGCGAACGGCAGTCGGGTGAACGACAGCCGGGTCCACCGGGGGCATGACAGGACCGGACGAGGAGCCCGCAACACAGGGACGGGCTTCGAGGCGGTCCCTACGCTCCGGGCACATGAAGGATGATCAAGCCCTTCGGGTGCACGCACGCCTGACGGCCTCCCCGCTGCCGCGCCCCGTCGCCTTCGGTGAGGGACGGCGGTTCGGCCTGTGGGACCTGGCCTCGCTCACCGAGGGTGCCCTCGGCCCGATCCAGGACCCGGACTCGCTCACCGTGTCGAGCGAGAAGCGACTGCGGCGCGAACTGGGGCCGGCCGGGCGGGAGTACCGGCACGACGACAGGCTCTCGAGGAGGTACTGGATCCGTTCGCCCGGCGAGTGCGGGGGTGGAGTCGTCGGCACCGTCGCCGTCGGCACCCGGCCGACGGGCGCGGACGCGCTCAGCGTCTCCTCGCTCCACGTCCGTCCGGCGGTACGGCGCAGCGGTCTCGCCGGGGCCGTGCTGAACGCGGTGTACGAGGCCTGCCGCGCCGAGGGACTGCACGGGTTCCGTCTGGAGGCGTACTGGACCTGGCAGGAGGCCGTCCGCTACTACCTCGGCCGCGGACTGTGGGTGACCTCGTGGAAGCATGCCCTGGGCTTCGCCCGGCTCTCCTTCCTGCCGGACTACGAGGTCCGGGAAGAAGGCGGCGAGCTGGTGCTGTACGTCGGGGGTGAGCCGCTGCCGGCCGCCGGTGCGGACGGGCGGCGGCTGCTCCTCCGGGAGACCGCCGGCTACCGGCGCCTCACCGGCGGACCCGAGGTGATGTGTCGCGACGCTCGGGCCAGGCTCGCACTTCATCTCGCTGTTGGCGGGCGTCCGTTGGTCCGCGGGGAGGAGGAGTGGGCCCGGGCCGGCTGGTCCTGTGACATCGGAGAGCCGGAGGGGCTGGCCTACAAGATCGGGGTGTTCGAGCGCGTGGCACGCGAGGACGGCCGGCGGGTGGAGAGCCCGTACGCCGACGCGAGCGCCCTCGGTGTCCCGCCGCCCCGAGAATTCGGATGCGCTCAGGGCCGAGGGAACCGATCATCGGGAGGTTGCACCCGCCGTCCCTAGGAGCAGCCGTCATGATCCAGCGCGTGACCGTACCGGCCCTCTTCCCGCCGCCCGCCTATTCCCACGCCTCCGTCGTCGAGGCCGGGACGAAGCTGGCCTTCCTCGCCGGGGCCGTGCCGCTCGACGAGAAGGGGGAGATCGTCGGCCCGGGGGATCCGGTGCGGCAGGCCGAGCAGGTGATCGCCAATCTCCGGGAGCAACTGGACGCCGTCGGGAGCGACTTGGCACATGTGGTCGCGACGGACGTGTACGTGGTGAGCAGCGAGCCCTCGGTGCTGTCCGCGGTGTGGGAGGTCGTGGAGGCCTCCGGGCTGAGCACGGGTCCGCACTCGTCCACGCTGCTCGGGGTCGCCTGCCTCGGCTACACCGGGCAGCTGGTGGAGATCACGGCCACGGCCGTGGTGCCGGAGGAGCGGGGCACGGCCGTGGTGCCGGAGGCGCGGAGCGCGGCCGGGTTGCCGGAGCGGGAGGGGAACCGGTGAGGACGGACGGGGTCGTACTGCGCCGGGCCGTGGCGGCGGACGCCCGGGCCGCCGCGGATGTGTATCTGCGGTCCTTCGGCACCGCCCTGCCCACCGTCGTGCGTGCGCACACCGACGACGAGGTGCGGGAGTACATCCGGGATGTCGTGGTGCCGTTGCGGGAGACCTGGGTGGCGGAGGCCGCCGACGGCGGGATCGTCGGACTGCTGGTGCTGGACGGGGAGTTGCTGTCGCAGCTGTATCTGGCTCCGGAGTGGCGGGGGCGCGGTATCGGTGACCGGTTCGTGGCGCTGGCCAAGGAGCGCAGCCCGGGCGGGCTGACCCTGTGGACCTTCCAGGTCAACAAGCCCGCCCACCGCTTCTACGAGCGCCATGGTTTCGCCGCGGCCGAGTTCACCGACGGCAGCGGGAACGAGGAGCGGGAGCCGGACGTGCGGTACGTCTGGCGGCCGTGAGCCCGGCCGCTTACGCCCACCGTGGCGGCGGGGAGCCACACCTTCCGGCTCACCGTGACGACCGTCCCCATCTCCTCCCCTTGGGCAGCGGCCGGTCGTAACTGCCCGCTCGGCTGGTGGTCAGGCCCAGGGCGACCAGGGACTCGGCGAGCTTGACCGCCGCCGCCACGCCGTCGACCACGGGCACCCCCAGCTTCTCCGCCACCGTCTGCTGCAGTCCCGTCATCCCGGCGCAGCCCAGGACCAGGACCTCGGCGCCCGCGTCCCGGGCCCGCTCGGCCGCCGTCAGGAACGCGGCCTCGGTGCGGCCCGGATCGCCGGCGAGGTCGAGGACGCCGAGGCCGGTGCCGACGACGGCGGCGCAGTTCCGGGCCACACCGGCCGTCTCCAGGCTGTCCTCGATCTGCCCGCGGGAGCGGTCGAGGGTGGTGACGACGCCGTAGCGGCGGCCGAGGAGGCAGGCGAGGTGGGCGGCGGCCTCGGTGATGTCCACGACCGGGACATCCACCAACTCCCGTACGCCTTCCCGGCCGTGCTCGCCGAAGCCGGCCAGGACGACGGCGTCGTACGCGGGCCCGTCGTACGTTCGCAGGGCGTCGAGGACGGCGGCGGCGGAGAGGTAGCTGTCCAGCCAGCCCTCGGCGGACGCCGGGCCCCAGGCGGGGGTCAGGCCGGTCACCGTGGTGGCCGGGCCCGCGGCGGCCCGGGCGCCGCGGACGATCTCCTCGGTCATCTCCTGCGTGGTGTTGCAGTTGGTGACGACGATCCGCACGCCTGTCAGGCCTCCTTCACCGTCGTGGCGCGTTCGCGGCGGGTCAGCAGGGCGTACAGGGCGGCGGCGAGCGCGGTGCCGATGAACCAGGAGTACGGCGCCACGTCGCCGAAGGTCTTCACCAGCGCCACCACGGCGGCCACCGCGGCGGAGGGCAGGAACGCCCACAGCGCCGTCGGGTTGACTCCCTTGCGGTAGTGGTACGCGGTGCCCGGCCGGGCGTCGAACAGCGCGTCGACATCGACCCTGCCGCGCTTGACCCAGTAGTAGTCGACCATGATCACACCGAACAGCGGGCCCAGGAAGGCGCCCAGGCCGCCGAGGAAGTAGTTGACGACGGTCGGGTTGGAGAAGAGGTTCCAGGGGGTGACGACCAGCGCGGCCACCGTGCTGATCATGCCGCCGACCTTGAAGGTGATCTTCTGCGGCCAGACGTTGGCGAGGTCGTACGCCGGTGAGACGAAGTTGGCGACGATGTTGACGCCCATGGTGGCGACCGCGAACGTGAACGCGGCGATCACCAGCACCCAGGTGTTGCCGACCTTGGCGACCAGTTCCGCCGGGTCGGTGATGGCCTGTCCGAACGCTTTCAGCGAGCCGGCCGTGACGATCACCGACACCACGACGAAGGCGGTGGAGTTGATGGGCAGGCCCCAGAAGTTTCCGCGCCGGACGGTCCTGTAGTCGGGCGCGAAGCGGGAGAAGTCACAGAAGTTGAGCATCAGCGTGCCGTAGGTGGCGAGGATGAGGCCGATCGCGCCGAACCACTGCCGCCACTGCTCGCCGGTGGACACCGGGTGCGGGGTGGAGGTGAGCGAGATGCTCCAGTGGGCCTTGGCCAGGACCCAGAGCGCCAGCGCGATCATCACCAGCCAGATCGCCGGACCGCAGAAGTCCTGGAACTTCCGCACGGCTTCCATGCCCTGCCTGATGATCAGCGCCTGGACCAGCCAGAGCGAGACGAAGGAGATCCAGCCGAGCGCGTCCAGGCCGAGGAAGGAGTGGTGGGTGAGGGACGCAAGGCCCGGCCAGGCCGCCAGCAGCATCACGTTCACGGCGACGGAGGCCAGATACGTCTGGATGCCGTACCACATGATGGCGATCACGGCCCTGATCAGGGCGGGGATGTTGGCACCCCAGACGCCGAAGCTGATGCGGCTGACCACCGGGAAGGGCACGCCGTGGCGCTGGCCGATCCTCCCCATCCAGTTCATGCCGGCGTAGATGAGCACAAAGCCGGCGAGCAGGGCGGTGAAGACCTGCCAGACGTTCATGCCGAGGACCAGCAGGCCGGCGGCGAAGGTGTAGTTGCCCAGGTTGTGGACGTCGGACATCCACATGGCGAACAGGTCGAAGACCTTCCAGTTCCGCTGCTGGGCGGGGGCGAGGTCCTCGTTGACGAGACGGGGGTCGGGGACGAACGCGGGGGCGCCGGTGGCTTCGGCGCGATCGGCGAGGGACACGGGGCCTCCTGGACGGGGGACGAAGGGGCCATACCGCAGGAACTCGGACGGGCTGCAGGCAGGGGCACCCACAGCGAGCCGCGTTTGGTATACCAAACAGTTGACATGGTGCCGCCGTCAAGCGTCCGGACCGATGTCGTTGCCGTTACGGCCCCGTAAAAGTCGCCCCGTGTCGGCGAAGATGGGCTCATGACGAAGATCGAACCCCTGGGCGCGGTGCGGGAGCGCGTCCTGGCGAGCCTGCGGGAGGACATCATCGCCGGGCGCCTCGGACCCGGTGACCGGCTCGTCGAACGGGAGCTCGCCGAGCGGTTCGGCGTCTCCCGGGTGCCGGTGCGGGAAGCGATCCGCGCGCTGGTCGCCGAGGGCTTCGTCCACTTCGAGTCGGCCCGCCGCACGGTGGTGCGCCGGCTGAACCCGACCGACGTCCGGGAACTCTTCGAGCTGCGCGAGGCGTTGGAGGTGTACGCGGCGGGACTGGCGGCGTCCCGGGTGACCCCCGAGGCCCTGGCGGAGCTGCGGGATCTGCTCGACCAGGCGGCGCGGGCGACGAAGGAGGGCGACGCCGAGGCGATCACGGACATCAACACACGCTTCCACGACCGCATCCGCGCCCTGGCCGGCAACAGCCTGCTGATCTCGGTCATGGAGCCGGTCGACGGCCGCCTGCGCTGGCTCACCCGGCGGAACGAGGAGTGGCCCCAACTCCTCACCGAGCACCGTGAGTTGTACGAGGCGATCGCCTCCGGCGACCCCGACCGCGCCCGCGCCCACGCGCTCGAACACGTCCGCGCCAACTACCGCTCGACGGTACGGCACCTGTTCGGAACCGATCCCGCCGACGCCGGCTGAAGACCCACCAGCACCCCCGACGGCCCACCCCGGATCCCTGACGGCACCGGTCCGCTCGCGAGGGACCAGGGAGGGCTGCCGACGGGCGGTTGTCCGCTCGTGATGGACCGATACGGGATGCTGACGGGCGCCGGTCGGCTGCCGGTGGACCGCCGCAGGGCCGTGACCGGCACCAGCCGGCTCCGAGGGAGGGCCGCAGGCAGCTCCGGCGGGCGGCTATCGGATTCTGGTGGACCGGTGCGGGCTCCTGGGCGGGCGCCGGTCGGCTGCCGGTGGACCGCTGGACGGACCGTCGCGGGCCCTCTGGCGGGCGGCTGTCGGTCGAGGGCGGCTCTGCTCGCGGCCGGTCACCGCAGTCCGGCCGCCTGCGCCGCCGTGCCCAGCACCTCGCGGAGCATCTCCGCGGTGAGCCGGCCGGTGAAGGTGTTGCGCTGGCTGACGTGAAAGCAGCCGAAAAGGTCCAGGCCGTCGAGCGCGACCCGGGTGCCGTGGGCGAAGGCCGGGCGGGGGCGGGGCACGGTCCAGCCCGCCTCGCTGAACGCAGGCAATGCGGCCTGCCAGCCGAAGGCACCGAGCACGACCGCGGCCCTCAGCGTCGGGCGCAGCAGCCTCAGCTCCTGGACCAGCCAGGGGCGGCAGGTGTCCCGCTCGCCCGGGGTCGGCTTGTTGGCGGGCGGGGCGCAGTGCACGGGCGCGGTGACACGGACGCCGTACAGCTCCAGCCCGTCGTCGGCACTGACGGACGTGGGCTGCGAGGCGAGCCCCTCGTCGTACAGTGCCCGGTAGAGCACGTCTCCGGAGCGATCGCCGGTGAACATCCGCCCGGTGCGGTTGCCGCCGTGCGCGGCGGGGGCCAGCCCGATGATCACCAGCCGTGCGTCGGCGGGGCCGAAGCCGGGCACCGGCCGCCCCCAGTACGTCCAGTCGGCGAACCCGGCCCGCTTCGTGCGGGCCACCTCCTCACGCCACTCGACCAGCCGAGGACAGGCCCGGCAGTCCGCGACCCGCCGGTCCAGCCGGGCGAGGGCGCTGCTGTCGTCCATAGGGCCACCGTATGCCCCATCCGCTCCGGTGAACGCCGTGCCCGGCGCCACGACCCCGCGGTTCAGCACTGGCAGGATCACCGGCAGCGGCCACGCGAACCGCGGGTGTCCGCCGTAGCCCGCCCCCACCGGCCGCGCCCCTGATCCGCACAGGCGCCCCCAGCCCACGGCACCCCGGCGCCCGGGGAAAATCGCCTCCGGCTCACCCGGCTCGGAGAGTTAAGGTCGGGGGCATGGCTTCCGAGGATGCGGACGAGAACGTGAACCGTGGGACCGGCGGACCGGACCGGCCCGAGCCCGCGCAGGACGCTCAGGACGTTCAGGCTGCCCAGGTCGGCCACGGCTCCGGCGCCTCCGCCGGGCAGCCCGTCGATCCGAAGGTCGCCGCCGCGGTGGCCGCCGCCGAGGCCGCGGGACCGGCCAAGGGCGAGACGGTCCGGATCGACAGCTGGATCTGGGCCGTGCGTCTGATCAAGACGCGTTCCCTGGGCGCCACCGCCTGCCGGGGCGGCCACGTCCATGTGAACGGCGAGCGGGTGAAGCCCGCCTACTCCGTGCGCGTCGGCGACGAGGTGCGCCTGCGGCACGAGGGCCGGGAACGGATCGTGATCGTCAAGCGCCTGATCCGCAAGCGGGTCGGTGCCCCCGTGGCCGCCCAGTGCTACATCGACAACTCCCCTCCGCCTCCGCCCCGCGAGGCCGTCGCCCCCGCCGGCCTTCGTGACCGCGGCACCGGCCGCCCCACCAAGCGCGACCGTCGCGAGATGGAACGCCTCCGCGACCTCGCGGGCCCGGGCCACGTCCCGGGCGGCTTCGGCGCCTTCGGCGGCGCCGCAGGCCCCGGCGGGTCCGGTGGGCACGGTCGATCCGGCGAGTCCGGTGGGCCTGGCGGGCCCGGGTCCGGGTCCGGGTCCGGGTCCGGGTCCGGGTCCGGCAGGCATGGTGGATCTCGGTCCGGCGGGAGCGGTGGGCGTCGCCCGGGACGGTGATCCGAAGGCGCTGCCACGTCGTGTGCACGCCGCCCATGCACGCATGAACACCCGTGCACTCATGCACTCATGCACACGCGGGCGGGGATGCGACGCATGCACACGCCGGTGCCGTCGGCCGGGCCCCCCGCGCCCGGCCGGCGGCGCCGGCGCCGTGCACCCGGGTCACCGTCGCCGCACCAACCGCAGCAGTTCCCCGTTGTACCCGCGCCGCGCCCAGGCGATCAGGAGGAGCGGCACCATCAGGATCAGCGGGGTCGCCGCGTACTGTCCGTCGAAGACGGTGAGCTGGACGATGAACGCGCCCACCATCAGCGCGCTGAGCGCGATCGCCGCAACGGACTGCAGCACGGGGATCAACAGCGCGACGGCTCCGGCGAGTTCCAGCGCGCCGATGGTGTACATGGCCCCGCTGCCCCAGCCGATCTTGTCGAAGGACTCGACGGCCGAGGGGTGTGCGATGAGCTTGGGCAGCGCGCTCGCGATGCCGTAGAACAGCGCGAGCAGCACCTGCACGGTGCGCAGCGTGACGCGGGCCGCGCGCCTCCGGCCGCCGAGGGAGCCGGTGGAGGCGACGGGAGCGGTGCGGGCGGCGGAAGCGGTGGTCTCGGACATGAGGGTCTCCTGGGGAAGCGGTGCCGATTGCTTTCACCGGGGTAGACCCGACAGGGTCCGGAAACTCATCGCTCTCCGGCCGCCCTGTGCGACCGAGTGCCCTCTATCCCCTCAGTACCGCCCGCACCCAGGTCCGGTCCGGTGTCAGATACGCGTCCACCTCCAGCCCCGCTTCACCCAGTGCCGACTCGAACTGCTCCTTGGTCAGCGGCCGGGCCAGGAACGTCTGGGTCCACTGCGCGTCCGGGAAGTCGTACTCGACGTGGACCGAGTTCACTCCGTTGCCGACCGGCTCCGCGGAGACGATCCGTACGGTGAAGCCGCTCGGGTCGGCCCGCTCCCTGGGCACGTTCGTGTGGTAGTCCTCGCCCTCCCGCTGGATGAGCACGCAGCCGTCCTTGGCCACATGCCGGGCGCAGGTGCGCAGCAGGCCTCTGCGCACCTCCTCGTCACCGGCGTGGACCAGGAACGACGCGAGCATCACCACGTCGAACTTCTCGCCGCCCAGGTCGAGTTGCTCGATGGGTCCGCATATCGTGCGCGCCCCGCGGACCCGGCTCAGCATGTCGGCGGACTCGTCCACCGCCGTGACCGTGAAGCCGCGCTCGAGCAGGGGGTGGGTCATCCGGCCCACTCCGCTGCCCAGTTCCAGGATGTGTGCCCCGGCCGGTACCGCCGCGGCGATGATGTCGGGCTCGTCGCCGACCGGCAGCCGCTCGTAGAGCTCGACCGCGCAGCCGTCCGGGGTGATCGCACCGGGTCCCGTGCCCTCGTGTCCCTCACGCATTTCGACCGTCATGCCCGAACAACGGACCGCCCTCGCACGGCCGTTCCCGTCCCACCACAGTTCACTCGTTCGAGTTGATCCGCGCTATTCGGCCGGGAACGGAAACCAGCCGTGCCCGATGTACCAGTGGCCGCCCGCCCGCAGATGGTCCCCCACGGCCCGCTCCACGGACGTGCGGCGCGGCAGGTCCGCCACCGGCAGGTCGGGGTCGCCGAAGACGAACTGGACGGGTTCGGTGTCGGACGGCTCGGCGTCCTCGCGGACGGTGCGGAACCGTTCCTGGAAACGGACGATGTTGGAGTCGGCCGGCAGGTACCGCCTCAACTGCGGGTCCAGCAGCCAGGAGTGGCACACTGCGGCCACCGGCCGCTCCTCGGGAAAGTGCACGGTGAAGAACTCGCGGGCCCGGGCCAGGGAGCGGTCGCAGGCGGACGGGGACAGCGGACCGTGGAGGTCGGGAATGTGCAGGCACAGGCAGTCCGTGCCGGGAAGCGCGTCGAGCCCCGCCGCCGCGAGCACGGAGGCCGTGCGCTGCCCGAGCCGCGCCCGCTCGAACTGCAGTCGGCCCAGCTGGTACAGCTCACCGCGGAAGTGGCGGACGAGCCAGTGCCACGACTGCACTCCGGTCGTACCGTGCCGTCTGCGGTGCACGGCCATCTGACGGCCCAGGTCGGCCAGGGTGCGGCGGGACATCTCGGGCGGGATGCCGCGTTCCCGGTGCCGGGCGAGGGTGTGCGGGGCCGCGGCGACGAAGACGTACACGGCGAAGAGGCCGTTCAGTTCGGCCGGTGCCGCGTCGAGGAGTTCGGCGAGCCCGGGGGTGCGGCCGGTCTCCTCCGGATCGCGGAACAGTTCCTCGACGCACTCCTCCAGGAGTCTCAGCGCTGCCGGGTCACCGGTCACCCGGCGCCGGCCGGCCACCAGATCGTTGATGTCCTCGTGCGGCACGGCCAGGTCGAGGAGCAGTTCGGGCAGGTCGTCGGCGTCCGGCAGCAATGGATCCCCCTTCGACGAGCGACGGACGAGCGCCGTTGGTGAACGTCGTCCCCGAAGAGTACGTTGCAGTCAGGAGTGATGGTCCGATGCGTACGGGCAGTGAACCGGTGACCGCGCGCAGTGCTCTGCGGGCGCGGTTCTGGCTGTGCGTGTGGGGACTGGCCTGGTCGGTCTTCGGCACGGTGGCGTTCGCGCTCGTCGGGCGCCCCGGCTGGGCGGCGGCCTGCGGGGTGCTGTGGCTGGTGGTCACCGTCGACATGGCCATGATCGTCAGACACATCCGGCAGGGGCCGCACTACCAGCCGGGCCGTGACGTGCCGCCGTACCAGCCGCCGGACGGCGGACCGCCGTATCCGAGCCCGCCGAGGCACCGGCACCCGTGAGCGACCCGGCGCGGCACGATCGGCTCGGTCGCTCAGTCGTCGGAGCCGGTCGTGGATCGAAGGTCAGTCGTCGAAGCGTGCCGCCCTCACGTACTGCGGGTTCGGGTCCAGTGCGGCCGCGAGACGGAAATGGCGTTTGGCCTGGTCGTGGCGGCCCTGGCGTTCGTAGGTGCGGGCCAGTGCGAAGTGCGCGAACGCGTTGTCCGGCTCGCGCTCCAGCACGATCGTGAACTCCAGCTCGGCGGGACGCAGTTGTGCCGCGGCGAAGAACGCACGCGCGCGGAGCAGCCGGGCCGCGGTGTTCTCCGGGTGCGCGGCGATGACTCCGTCGAGCAGCTTCACCGCACCCCGCGGATCCCGTGAGTTGAGCAGTTGCTCGGCTGCACGGAAGTCGATGACATGTGTCTCCGGAGTACGTCCGGTGGAACCACTGGTCTCGGGCACGGCAGAGTCCTTCCCTCACTCCGCCCGTTCAACGCACGAGGAGAGGGCCGCTATTCCTGCCCATGCCCACGCTACTCCGCGTTACTCCGCGGTGCTCTCGCGAGCGCGCCGTACGAGCTCCTCCCACACCTCGGCGACACGCTTGTGCAGCGCCTCCAGCGGCACGTCGTTGTCGATCACGATGTCCGCGATCTGTCTGCGCTGCTCGCGGGTCGCCTGCGCGGCCATACGCGCGCGTGCGTCCTCCTCGGTCATCCCGCGCAGCCGGACCAGCCGGTCGAGCTGGGTCTCGGGGCTCGCGTCCACGACGATCACGAGGTCGTACAGCGGCGCCAGGCCGTTCTCGGTGAGGAGGGGCACGTCGTGGACCACCACGGCGTCGGCGGCCGCGGCCTCCTCCAGCTCGCGGGAGTGGACGCCCACCAGGGGGTGCACGATCGAGTTGAGGACGGCGAGTCTGTCGGGGTCGGCGAAGACGATCGAGCCCAGCCTGGGCCGGTCCAGGCTGCCGTCCGCGGTGAGGACGTCCTCGCCGAAGGCCTCGACCACGGCGGCGAGACCGGGGGTGCCCGGCGCCACGACCTCGCGCGCGATGCGGTCCGCGTCGATCAGCACGGCGCCGTGCTCCACGAGCAGCCGCGACACCTCGCTCTTGCCGGCGCCGATCCCACCGGTCAGGCCCACTTTCAGCATGAGCGCCAGCTTAGGCTCTGCCACTGACAACGGGACCGGCGGAGGTCAGTTGTCGCCTTCGCGCTCCGCCAGGAACCGCTCGAACTCGCGCCCGATCTCGTCGGCCGACGGGATGTCCACGGGCTCGGCGAGCATGTTGCCCCGGGTCTCGGCGCCCGCTGCGGCGTCGTACTGGTGCTCCAGACCCTGGACGAGCGCGGTGAGTTCCTCGTCGCCCTCCTGGATCTGCCGGTCGATCTCCGTCTGGGTGCGGTACGCGTCCGTGCGCAGTGAGTGCGCGATGCCCGGGAGGACCAGCCCGGTGGCGGCCGTGATGGCCTCCAGGACGGTCAGGGCGGCATCCGGGTACCCCGAGCGGGCGATGTAGTGCGGGACGTGCGCGGCGACGCCCAGGACGTCGTGCCCGGCCTCCATCAGGCGGTACTCCACGAGCGACTCGGCGCTGCCGGGCACCTGGGCCTCCTCGAAGGGGCTGCGGTGGCCCGGGACGAGGTCGGTGCGGTTGCCGTGCGGGGTGAGACCCACCGGCCGGGTGTGCGGGACGCCCATGGGGATGCCGTGGAAGTTCACGGAGAGGCGGACGCCGAGCCGCTCCACGATCTGCCGCACGGCCGCCGCGAACCGCTCCCACTCCACGTCCGGCTCGGGCCCGGAGAGCAGCAGGAAGGGGGCGCCCGTGGTGTCCTGGACGAGGCGGACCTCGATGGCCGGGACCTCGTAGTCGGTCCAGCGGTCCCGCTTGAAGGTCAGCAGGGGACGGCGGGCCCGGTAGTCCACGAGCCGGTCGTGGTCGAAACGGGCGACGAGCTGGTGGGGCAGTGAGTCGAGCAGCCGGTCGACGATCTGGTCCCCGGTCTCGCCCGCGTCGATGTATCCGTCGAAGTGGTAGAGCATGACAAGGCCGGCCGACTCCTGGGCGAGCGCCATGTCGACAACGGCGAGGCCCTTCGGCTCCCATGCGTACAAACCCTGCGGATCAAGCACTGTGACCGCTCCTCCTCGTGTTCCTCATGGACAACGCGCCCTGGAACGCGGGCATTCCCGCAACCGGCCACTGATCAGGGCTGTCGCTCCGGCCGCCTTGACGCACCGTCATCCGGTTTCCCCCGAACACGCCTGAGGGGCCGCACCTCGAAAGGTGCGGCCCCTCAGGACCGGCTATCGGCTAAGCCCAGCGGCCGGTGTTCAGCTCTGGCCGCCGGCCAGCTTCTCGCGCAGGGCGGCGAGCGCCTCGTCCGAGGCCAGCGCACCGGAGGTGTCGGCGCCCTCGGAGGAGTACGAACCGCCGGTCGCGGCCGGAGCGGCAGCCTCGCCGCCACCCTCGGCGGCAGCGGCAGCGTCGGCCTCGCGGGACTTGATGACCTGCTGCTGGTGCTGCTCGAAGCGGGCCTGCGCCTCGGCGTACTGGCGCTCCCACTCCTCGCGCTGCTTCTCGTAGCCCGGCAGCCAGTCGTTGGTCTCCGGGTCGAAGCCCTCGGGGTAGATGTAGTTGCCCTGGTCGTCGTAGGACGCGGCCATGCCGTACAGGGTCGGGTCGAACTCGACCTCCTCCGGGTGGGCACCGAAGGACTCGTTGGCCTGCTTCAGCGAGAGGCTGATGCGGCGACGCTCGAGGTCGATGTCGATGACCTTGACGAAGATCTCGTCGTTGACCTGGACGACCTGCTCCGGGATCTCCACGTGGCGCTCGGCCAGCTCGGAGATGTGGACCAGACCCTCGATGCCCTCGTCCACGCGGACGAACGCACCGAACGGCACCAGCTTCGTGACCTTGCCGGGCACGACCTGGCCGATCTGGTGGGTGCGGGCGAACTGCTGCCACGGGTCTTCCTGGGTCGCCTTCAGCGACAGGGAGACGCGCTCGCGGTCCATGTCGACGTCGAGAACCTCGACGGTGACCTCCTGGCCGACCTCGACGACCTCGGACGGGTGGTCGATGTGCTTCCAGGACAGCTCGGAGACGTGGACCAGACCGTCGACGCCACCCAGGTCCACGAAGGCACCGAAGTTGACGATCGAGGAGACGACACCGGAGCGGACCTGACCCTTCTGGAGGGTCGTGAGGAACGTCTGGCGGACCTCGGACTGGGTCTGCTCGAGCCAGGCGCGGCGGGACAGGACCACGTTGTTGCGGTTCTTGTCCAGCTCGATGATCTTGGCCTCGAGCTCCTTGCCGACGTACGGCTGAAGGTCGCGGACACGGCGCATCTCGACCAGGGAGGCCGGGAGGAAGCCACGGAGGCCGATGTCGAGGATGAGACCACCCTTGACGACCTCGATGACGGTACCGGTGACGATGCCGTCCTCTTCCTTGATCTTCTCGATGGTGCCCCAGGCACGCTCGTACTGGGCGCGCTTCTTCGAGAGGATCAGGCGGCCTTCCTTGTCCTCCTTCTGGAGGACCAGGGCCTCGATCTCGTCGCCGACGGCCACGACCTCGTTCGGGTCGACGTCGTGCTTGATCGAGAGCTCGCGGCTCGGGATGACACCTTCGGTCTTGTAACCGATGTCGAGCAGGACCTCGTCCCGGTCGACCTTCACGATGACGCCGTCGACGATGTCGCCGTCGTTGAAGTACTTGATCGTCTCGTCGATCGCGGCGAGGAAGGCTTCCTCGTTACCGATGTCGTTGACCGCTACCTGCGGGGTGGTGGCGGTGGTCTCGGTGCTGCTCGTCATGTGGGAAAGGGCTCCGGTACGGACATTGAAGTCGTAGGTACTGCTTACGCCGGGAGCCCGTTTCGCTCTGCAGAAGCCGGACAGCCAAGGAAGCGCCCCACCAGATACTGGTGATGGCGCCTCGACAACCGAGGGGACATACAACAGATGCGAGCGCAGCCTGCTACGTCTGAGGAGCGCAGGCCCGCAGCGCAACTTGTAGCATACGGGGGCAGCCGGGCATGGTCAATGCGCGAAGGCGCACACCCGTGGCAGATCGCCGCATAACCGGCAGAAGAAACGTCCTTTGAGGCCGCGCAGGCCTGCGGGACCGCCTCCGTGTCGGACCCTGGCGGGTTGGACGGAAGAGTACGACGAGGGAGCCGATCATCCAAGAGCCGAAAGCGTACGAGCCCGAGGGATCCGAGGCGTACGAGCCCGAGGCGACACGCCGTGACGCCGGTGTCGCGGAGAGCACACGGGCGAACCGGGGCTGGTGGGACCGCAACGCGGACGAGTACCAGGTCGAGCACGGCACGTTCCTCGGCGACGACCGCTTCGTGTGGGGTCCGGAGGGCCTGGACGAGGTGGAGGCCGAGCTGCTCGGCCCGCCGGAGGAGCTGAAGGGCAAGATAATCCTGGAGATCGGCGCGGGCGCGGCACAGTGCGCGCGCTGGCTGGCCGCCCAGGGGGCCCGCCCCGTGGCGCTGGACCTCTCGCACCGCCAGCTCCAGCACGCCCTGCGGATCGGTGGATCGTTTCCGCTGGTCTGTGCGGACGCCGGGGCGCTGCCCTTCGCGGACGGCGCCTTCGACCTGGCCTGCTCCGCGTACGGGGCGCTGCCGTTCGTCGCCGACCCGCGGCTGGTGCTCGGCGAGGTGCGCCGGGTGCTGCGTCCGGGTGGCCGGTTCGTCTTCTCGGTGACGCATCCGATCCGCTGGGCGTTCCCGGACGAGCCGGGCCCCGAGGGCCTGTCGGTGTCGTCCTCCTACTTCGACCGCACGCCCTACGTGGAGCAGGACGAGGAGGGCCGCGCGGTCTACGTCGAGCACCACAGGACGCTCGGCGACCGTGTCCGGGACGTCGTGGCGTCCGGCTTCCGCCTGGTGGACCTGGTGGAGCCGGAGTGGCCGGCCTGGAACACCGCGGAGTGGGGCGGCTGGTCCCCGCTGCGGGGCCGTCTGATCCCGGGGACGGCGATCTTCGTGTGCGAGCGGGACTGACCTCCCGCCTCTGTGCAGATCTCCCACCCCTGTACATGCGGGCACGCGCGTGTGCGGGCGTTTGCGTGTGCGCGCGTGAGGGCCGGTCTCGCCGTCGTACGACACTGGGGGCGTGATCCGTTACGACGCCCTGGACGCGCTGCCCGTGCGCTCGGCCCTGCCCGCCCTGACCGAGGCCCTGGAGGACGGCGGCACCGCCGTGCTCGTGGCGCCGCCCGGCACCGGCAAGACGACGCTGGTGCCGCTCGTGCTGGCGGGGCTGGCCGGGGGCGGGCCCGCGCGGCGGATCGTGGTGGCCGAACCGCGCCGGATCGCGGCGCGGGCGGCGGCCCGGCGCATGGCGTGGCTGCTGGGCGAGAAGCCCGGCGAGAGCATCGGCTTCACCGTGCGCGGCGAACGGGCCGTGGGGCGGCACACGCGCGTGGAGGTCGTGACGACCGGTGTGCTGCTGCAGCGGCTGCAACGGAACCAGGAGCTGCCGGGCGTCGACGTCGTCGTCCTCGACGAGTGCCACGAACGGCATCTGGATGCCGACACGGCGGCCGCGTTCCTGTGGGACGTACGGCAGGCGCTGCGGCCGGAGCTGCGGCTGGTGGCCGCGTCGGCGACGACCGACGCCGAGGGCTGGGCGCGGCTGCTGGGCGGGGCGCCCGTGGTCGGGGCGGAGGGCGTCGCGCACCCGGTGGAGGTGGTGTGGGCGCCTCCGGCGCGTCCGGTACGGCCGCCGCACGGGATGCGGGTCGATCCGGCGCTGCTGGCTCATGTGGCGTCGACGGTGCGGCGGGCGCTGGCCGAGCGGGACGGGGACGTGCTGTGCTTCCTGCCCGGTGTGGGCGAGATCGCGCGCGTGGCGGGGCAGCTAGGCGCGCTCGGCGACGTCGACGTGCTCCAGGTGCACGGGCGGGCGTCGGCCGCCGTGCAGGACGCGGTGCTGTCTCCCGCGGGACGGCGCCGGGTGGTGCTGGCGACCTCGGTGGCGGAGTCCTCGCTGACGGTGCCCGGGGTGCGCGTGGTGGTGGATTCCGGGCTCGCGCGTGAGCCCCGGGTGGACCACGCGCGCGGGCTGAGCGGGCTGACGACCATACGGGCGTCGCGGGCGGCCGGGCGGCAGCGGGCGGGGCGGGCCGGGCGGGAGGCGCCGGGGGCGGTGTACCGATGCTGGTCCGAGGCCGAGGACGGGCGTCTGCCGGCGTTTCCGGCGCCGGAGATCAAGGTGGCCGACCTGACCGCGTTCGCCTTGCAGGCGGCCTGCTGGGGCGATCCGGACGCCTCCGGGATGGCGTTGCTCGATCCTCCGCCGGGTGGGGCGATGGCGGCGGCGCGCTCCGCGTTGACGGCGGTGGGGGCGGTGGACTCCGTCGGCCGGGCCACGCCGGTCGGTGAGCGGCTGGCTCGGCTGGGGGTGCACCCTCGGTTGGGGCGGGCGTTGCTGGACACGTCTGGCGGGGGCGCCGAGGTCGTCGCTCTGCTCTCCGAAGAGGTGCCGCGGGACTACGGGGATGATCTTGCGGGCGCGTTGCGGCGTGCCCGGCGTGGTGGTGACGCCTACGCTGCGCGGTGGGCTGCGGAGGTACGGCGGCTGCGGGCCGTCTCACAGGAGTCCCACGTGCCCGACCGACGCCGTCGGCCGGAAGGCGCCGTCCAGGTCGGACCGGGCACCGGTGACGACCAGCTCACCGGGCTCGTCGCCGCGCTCGCCTTTCCCGAGCGTGTCGCCAGGCTCGACGGCGGGTCGTACCTCATGGCCTCCGGTACCCGGGCCGAGCTGCAGGAGGGGTCGGGACTGCGGGGTGCGCCCTGGATCGTCGTCGCCGTCGCCGATCGGCCCTCCGGTACGGGCCACGCGCGCGTGCTGCTCGGGGCCGCCGTGACCGAGGACGTGGCGCGGGCCGCAGCGGGGGCGCTGCTCGACGAGCGGGACGAGGTGCGCTGGGCCGGCGGGGATGTCGTGGCCCGGCACGTCGAACGGCTGGGCGCCATCGAGCTGGCCGTACAGCCGCTGAAGGACGCTGCGCCCGCGTTCGTACGCGCGGCCCTGCTCGAAGGGCTCCGGCAGGAGGGGCTCGGGGTGTTGCGCTGGTCGCCGGAGGCCGAGGTGCTGCGGCAACGGCTGGCGTTCCTTCGGACGCATCTCGGTGAGCCGTGGCCGGACGTGTCCGACGACGCGCTGCACGCGCGCGTGGACGACTGGCTGGAGCCGGAGCTGAGCCGGGCCCGGCGGCGGGCCGATCTCGGCCGGATCGACGCCGGGCAGGCGCTCGCACGGCTGCTGCCCTGGGCGACCGGGGAGGCCGCCCGGCTGGACGAGCTGGCCCCGGAGCGGATCACCGTACCGAGTGGGTCCAGAATCCGGATCGACTACCGGGATCCGGAGCGGCCGGTGCTCGCGGTGAAGCTGCAGGAGATGTTCGGGCTGCGCGAGACGCCGGCCGTCGCGGGCGTGCCGCTGCTCGTGCATCTGCTCTCCCCCGCCGGGCGGCCCGCCGCCGTCACGGCCGACCTCGCCTCCTTCTGGAAGGGCGGCTACCAGGGCGTACGGGCGGAGTTGCGCGGGCGGTATCCGAAGCATCCGTGGCCCGAGGACCCGGCGGCCGCCGAGCCCACACGGCACACCAACGCGCGGCTCAGGCGCTGACCGGTTCGGGTTCGGCGGGCTCCGCGGGCGCCGCGTCCCGGGGGCGGCGGGCGCGGGCCTCCAGCCACAGGGAGAGGGCGAGCAGCAGGACTCCCGCGGTCAGGGAGCCCCAGGGGACGTACGAGGTGAGCATCAGCACCAGGGTGCGGTTGTGCTTGACCAGGGCGACCGTGTGCTCGATGTAGTCCTCGCGCATCTTCACGTCCCCGGCGAAGGCGGTGACCCGGTCCCGGCCGCCGAGCAGGGTGCCGCCGCGCAGTTCCTCCTTGTGGAGTTCCTCGCCGTAGACGGGCGCCCCGGTGACGGGTTCGACCCAGAATCTGCGGACCGTGCTGTACCAGCGCGTGGTGCCGGTCTTGGCGACCGATTCCGGGGTGATGCCCTGGACCGGCATGGTCTTCGGCAGGGGGACCTTGGTCCAGGGGATGGTCTGTTCGAAGTAGTAGACCTTCAGGCCGCGGAAGGTCCGGATGCCCTTGTAGTGGATGGGGTTGGTGGCGCGGGTCTGCGCGTCGAAGTACTCGTAGTCGCGTTTCTGTGTCAGGAAGGGCCACTTGAACTCGATGCCCTGGCGGGTGACGGGGTCGCCGTCGACCATCTCGCCGGTGGCGTGCACGGGGTCCTGGCTGTGGGCGTCGAAGATGTAGCGCTCCGGGACCTTGGAGACCATCTTGCCGTCGGGGCCCTGGACGTAGGAGAGGCTGTCCCAGACCACGACCGGCCGGCCCGCGGTCCCCTCGATCCTCTTCGCGGCGTCCACGTCGCCCTTGAGGGTCTGCACGATGGTGACCTTGGAGACCTGCTTCGCGCGCATCGTGCCGTAGTCGAGGAGGGTGGCGTTCCTGGCCTCGAGAACCATGTCCTGGTACTGGTTCGCGGGGATCCTCGCCAGGCGCGGGAAGGCGTACCAGCGCAGCAGCGGGGCGAGCGCCGCGCAGAAGACGGCGCAGGCGAGCAGGACCAGGCTTGCCTTGCGGCGCATGGAAGGCCTCCCTCCCGGACGGGCGCGGCTACGGATGCGAGGGCACCGTCGTCAGCAGCGGCTTGGGGGATGTACGGCCCGTCGGCGTGCCCATGGCGGTCATCGCCAGGACCAGGACGAGCGCGAGGGCGAGACCGGTCGCGGCGGCGATCAGGGCGCGCATACGGGCCTCCCGGCGGACGGTCGTGTCCTGACGGCTTTCTGATGGATCGTCAGGTTGGGCACCGTAGCAACGGGCGGGTGAGATGAGAACAGCGGTGCACGGACGACCGAGGACGCCCTCCCCGCGGTGCGGAGAGGGCGCCCTGCCGGTTCGCGTGTGTCAGGAGGCGGACGGGCTCGGGGACGGGGACGGGCTCGCCGAGGAGTCGGCGGCGGCGACCTTCAGCTCGACAGTGAGCGTCGCACCGCCGGTGGTGGTGATGCGGAGCAGGAAGGTGCCGGTGGTGTCGTCCGCGTACAGCTTCGGCAGCGTCAGCAGGCCCTTGGCATCCGTCTGCAGGCCGGTGAGCGTGCGTACGGGCTTGCCGTCGGCGTCCTTGAAGTACGGGCCCTTGTCGTTCTCGGTGGCGTCGGTGTCGGACTTGATCAGGGTGGCGGTGGCCGCGACCTTGTCCGCGACGGCGCCCTTGTACGTCGCCTTCACCTGGACCTGGTCGGCGAACTCGCCGCCCGGGGTGCAGGTCAGCGGGGTGTCGCTGGTGCGCGCCAGGGTGTCGGCGGCGCGCTCGGTGACGGTGGCCGTGTAGCCGAGGCCCGTGACCGTGCGGCCCACGACGGTGGCCATGATCTTGAAGTCGCCGGTCTTCTCGCCCGCCTGGAGCGCCGGTGCGAGGGCGACGCCCTTGGCATCGGTGGCGACCGTGGCCACGGTCTCGCCGTCGGCGAAGGTGGCGTCGGTGTCCCCGGTGATGGTGAACCGGATCCTGACCTTGGCGATGGCCTTTCCGGCCTTGGTCTCGGCCCGGGTGCCGATCTGGTCGGTGAAGGCGTGGCCGGCCATCGCGGTGAGCTTGGCGGTGGCCGCGTCCTGCAGGTGGTCCACGGTGTCGGTGGGGGTCTGCGGGGGCGTCGGCGGAACGGGCGGCTTCGGAGGCGTCGGGCTGGGGCTGCCGTGCCCGCCGCCGGGCGTGCTGGGCTTCGGGTCCGGCTTGGTCCTCGGCGCCTTCGAGTGCTTCGGGGACTTGGCGCGCGGGGTGCCGTCGTCGCTGCGGTGGGTGGGCACACCGCCGGTGCCGTCGGGCACGGAGTGGGTGCCCTTGCGGTAGTACTCCAGCCACGACAGGACGGTGTTCAGGTAGTCCTGCGAGCCGTTGTAGCTGAGGATCGCGCTGTGCAGGTCGTCCTCGCGCGAGAGGTCCCAGCCGTTGCGGCACAGGTAGTGGCCCGCGGCGAGGGCGGCGTCGTAGACGTTGTTGGGGTCCTTCTTGCCGTCGCCGTTGCCGTCGCGGCCGGCCCAGGCCCAGGTCGACGGGATGAACTGCATGGGGCCGACGGCCTGGTCGTACTCGGTGTTGCCGTCGTAGACGCCGTGGTCGGTGTCCTTGATGAGCGCGAAGCCGTTGCCGTCGAGCGCCGGGCCCAGGATCCGGCCGATCGTGGTGCCGTTCGCGTCGACCCGGCCGCCGTCGGCCTGGCCCGACTCGACCTTGCCGATCGCGGCGAGCAGCTGCCAGGGCAGGTTGCAGCCGGGCTTGGCGGAACGCAGTTCGGCCTCGGCCTTCTTGTAGGCGTCGAGGACCGTCGCGGGGATGCCGGCCTCGGCATCGCCCTGGGCGACGGGGGTGCCGGTGGCGCTCGGTGAGGGGCTGGGGTTGGGGCTGTTGAGCGGCGGCAGGTCCGTGTAGTACGGCGAGTTGCCGGTGGCGTTGCCGTCGGAGGTCACGGGAGGCACGGGGGCGGAGGCGCCGGCCGTCGCCGGTCTGCCGCGGTCCTCGCCGGGCATTCCCGGAGCCTGGGACGCGGACAGGGCCGCGACCGCTGCCGCGGCCACGGCGGTGGTCGCCGCCCCCTTGCGCAGCCGCCTTCCGAAATGCGCCGCCATCGAGTGAACCCCTCCTGTGGACTCCGTGCGTCCGTCTCCGTCTGCCTGTCTCGCCCTGGTGTGACGGTTGACCCGGTGTTTCGGTTGCCCCTGTGGCGTGCTGCCATCCGCGCGACGCGTGTTCGACCCCGCGCCCGGCAGGTCACGCCGCAGGTGACCCTACGACAACTTGCTTGGCGCCGGGACCGCTTCACGCCCGTATTTCACCCATTGGCCAACTCTCGTTGTCGCGTACGACCGCGCAAGGCGGTCCGCATGCGGGACGGGCCGATCGGCGGATACGGGACGGACGTGATCAGGGGCTCGGCGCCACGGCCGACGACCTTTCCGGGAGGCTCTGTTGCCGTTCACGGCCAGCCATGCGGCGGCCGTGCTGCCCGCGCTCCGCCGGGACGGCACCGGCCGCGGCCGACTGGTGCCTGCCTGCTCGTCGCGGGCTCCTTCGCGCCCGACATGCCCTTCTACGCGGCGAATGTCCTGCCGGGTGGCTTGGAATTCGGCGCGGTCACGCACGCGTTCGCCGGGGTCTTCACGGTCGACGTGCTCATCTCGTGGGCGCTGGTGGGGCTGTGGCTGCTCGTCCGCGAGCCGTTGCTCGCACTGCTGCCCCGGGGCGAGAGGGGCGGCCGGCCGTGCTGCTGCGCTGCGGTGCGGTGCGCCACGCGCGCGTGCCCGTGTGGTCACGGTGGTGCGGTGGTACGTCTCCGCGGCGCCGGGTGCGCTGACCCATGTGGTGTGGGACGCGTTCACGCATCAAGGGCGGTGGGGGACCGGCTGGTTCCGGCCATCGGGCGGGACCGGGTGGTGGGCATGCCGCTGTTCTCGTGGCTGCAGTACGGCTCGTCCGTGCTGGGCGCTGTCGTGATCGCGGCGTTCGCCGGGCGTGCGCTGCGGCGTGCGCCGGGCGGGGTGCCGGTGGGGGTGCCCCTGCCGTCCGTACGGGACCGGTGGTGGGCCGGCGCGGTGCCCGGCGCTGTGCGGTGGCCGGGGCGGTGCAGCGGGCGGCGCGTCGGCAGGTGCTCATGGGGCACCGGAGCGGCCGTGGGAACGGGTACCGGCCCTGTGCTTCGGGGTGGGCGCCGGGCCGGCGGCGGGAGCGCTGCTGTACGCCGTCGGGGTCAGGGTGTGGCGTCGGGGCCCGGTTCGCGACGGCTTCGGCGGTCTCGCCGATCCTGCTGCTCCCGCTGATCCCGGTGATCCCGGTGGTCCCGCTGTTCCCGGTGGTCCCGGTGGGGTGGTCGGTGCGGGCCGGGGGCGGCCGGTCGGTCGGTGAGGGACGCGACGAAGACGGTGAGGGTGCGCCGGGGGCGCGGTCTCGGGATCGCGGTGAGCGCGAGGGCGAGGTAGCCGCGGGCGAGGTCGGCCCACTGGCGCCAGTCGGGGGCGCGGTCCACGGGGGCGGTCAGGCCGGCGAGTCTGTGCCGGAGGTGCGTGGCGGCCCTGCGGACGGTCGCGGTCAGCTCGGCGGGGATGCGGGCGGTGCTTGCGTCGGCCGCGAGGGCCGGGACCGGCGAGGCGGGCATGGCCTGCGCCGAGGCGGTGTCCGCCCAGGCCCGGATGTATGCCTCGGGCGTCCGGCGGTGAAGCATGCGTATACCCATGCCCGCAGTTTTGCGGCTGCGGGGGGTGCGGGGCGTTTTGGCGGGGGCCACGTGAGTGACGGGTCCCTCCGGGGGGTCGGCCGAATTGCCGGTGTGCGGTGGGTTCGGTGCCCTGCCTGTGCAGCGGAGGGGGTGTTGCAGCGAGGCCGGTGGCAACGCCCCCCTCCGCACAGGCGCCGCAGGCTAGTGCGCTGCCGACTCCCAGTCCGGGCCGACGCCGACCGAGACGTCCAGGGGGGCCCGGAGGTGGACGGCGTCGGACATTTCCTGGCGGACGATCTGCTCGGCGGCCGACCGCTCGCCGGGGGCGATCTCCAGGACGATTTCGTCGTGAACCTGCAGGAGCATGCGGGACTTCAGGTCCGCTGCCCGCAGGGCGCTGTCCACCTTGAGCATGGCGATCTTGACGATGTCGGCGGCCGTGCCCTGGATGGGCGCGTTGAGGGCCATGCGCTCGGCCGCCTCGCGGCGCTGGCGGTTGTCGCTGTTGAGGTCGGGGAGGTAGCGGCGGCGGCCGAAGAGGGTCGCCGTGTAGCCGGTCGCACGTGCCTCGTCGACCGCGCGGCGAAGGTAGTCGCGGACTCCGCCGAAGCGCTCGAAGTAGGCGTCCATCAGGGCGCGGGCCTCCGCCGCCTCGATGTTCAGCTGCTGGGACAGGCCGAAGGCGGAGAGGCCGTAGGCCAGGCCGTACGACATCGCCTTGATCTTGCGGCGCATCTCCGCGTCCACCGCGGCGGGCTCCACGCCGAACACCTGGGAGGCGGCCGTGGTGTGCAGGTCCTCTCCGGAGGTGAACGCCCGGATCAGGCCCTCGTCCTCGGAGAGGTGGGCCATCACCCGCAGCTCGATCTGGCTGTAGTCGGCGGTCATCAGGGACTCGAAGCCCTCGCCGACCACGAAGCCGCGGCGGATCGCGCGGCCCTCGTCCGTGCGGACCGGGATGTTCTGCAGGTTCGGGTCCGTGGAGGACAGGCGCCCGGTCGCGGCGACCGTCTGGTTGAAGGTGGTGTGGATACGGCCGTCGCCGGCGACGGTCTTGATCAGGCCCTCGACCGTGACCCGCAGCTTCGCCTGCTCGCGGTGGCGGAGCATGATCACCGGCAGTTCGTTGTCGGTCTGGGTGGCGAGCCAGGCCAGGGCGTCGGCGTCCGTGGTGTAGCCGGTCTTGGTCTTCTTCGTCTTCGGCAGGGCCAGCTCACCGAAGAGGACCTCCTGCAGCTGCTTGGGCGAGCCCAGGTTGAACTCGTGGCCGGCGGCCGCGTGCGCCTCCTTCACGGCCTGCTGCACGGCGCCCGCGAAGGTCTGCTCCATGGCCTCGAGGTGCGCGCGGTCGGCCGCGATGCCGTGGCGCTCCATGCGAGCGAGCAGGGCGGAGGTGGGCAGCTCCATGTCGCGCAGGAGGTCGGCCGCGCCGACCTCCTCCAGGCGGGTCTCGAAGGCCGTACCGAGGTCGAGGACGGCGCGGGCCTGGATCATCAGGGCCTCGGCCTCGGCACCGTCGTCGGCGCCGAAGGCCAGCTGGCCGTCGGCCGCGGCGGCGGGCGTCAGCTCGCGGTGCAGGTACTCCAGGGAGAGCGCGTCCAGGTCGAAGGAGCGGCGGCCCGGCTTGACGAGGTAGGCGGCGAGCGCGGTGTCCATGGACACGCCCTCGACGGACCAGCCGTGCTCGGCGAAGACGCGCATGGCGCCCTTGGCGTTGTGGAACACCTTGGGGCGGCCGGCGTCGGCCAGCCAGGCCGCGAACGCGTTCTCGTCGGCCTCGTCCAGCTCGGCCGGGTCGAACCAGGCGGCCGCTCCCCCGGCGGCGGCCAGGGCGACCTCGGCGACCGAGCCGGTGCCCAGCGCCCAGGTGTCGACGGTGGCGATGCCCAGGGTCTCGGTGCCGTGTTCGGTGAGCCAGGGGGCCAGCTCGCCGGTGCGCAGGATCTTGCCGTCCATCTCCACGCCGTCGGTGGTGATCGGCGTGGTCTCGGCCTCCTCGGCGCCGGGGTCGACGGCGAAGAGACGCTCGCGCAGGGACGGGTTGCGGATCTCCAGGGTGTCCAGGACCATCGTGACGGCCTTGCGGTCGTACGCGGCCCGCTCCAGGTCGGCGACCGCCCTGGGCAGCTCGACCTCGCGCTCCAGCTCCGTGAGGACGCGGTTGAGCTTGACCGACTCCAGGTGGTCGCGGAGGTTCTGCCCGGCCTTGCCCTTGACCTCGTCGACGCGCTCGACCAGCTCCGCGAACGAGCCGAACTGGTTGATCCACTTCGCCGCGGTCTTCTCGCCGACGCCGGGGATGCCGGGGAGGTTGTCGGACGGGTCGCCGCGCAGGGCCGCGAAGTCCGGGTACTGGGCGGGCGTCAATCCGTACTTCTCGAAAACCTTCTCCGGGGTGAACCGGGTCAGCTCCGAGACGCCCTTCGTCGGGTAGAGCACGGTGATGTTGTCGGTGACCAGCTGGAAGGAGTCGCGGTCGCCGGTGACGATCAGCACCTCGAAGCCCGCGGCCTCGGCCTGGGTGGCGAGGGTGGCGATGACGTCGTCCGCCTCGTACCCCTCCACGGCGAAGCGGGGGGCGTGCATCGCGTCGAGGAGCTCGCCGATCAGCTCGACCTGCCCCTTGAACTCGTCCGGGGTCTTGGAGCGGTTCGCCTTGTACTCGGTGAACCGCTCGGAGCGCCAGGTCCTGCGCGAGACGTCGAAGGCCACCGCGAAGTGCGTGGGCGCCTCGTCACGCAGGGTGTTGGCCAGCATCGACGCGAAGCCGTAGATCGCGTTCGTCGGCTGGCCGGTCGCGGTCGTGAAGTTCTCCGCGGGCAGCGCGAAGAACGCGCGGTAGGCCAGCGAGTGCCCGTCCATGAGCATCAGCCGGGGACGGGGGCCGCCGGGGATCTTGTCGGTCTTGTTCGATGCTGTCTCTGCCACGTCCCCGATCCTGCCACGCCCCACTGACACTCCGGTCCGGGACCGGATGGCGGGCTGCGCAGGGTTGCCCTCGGTCACCGAGAGTGCCGGTGTTCCCGTATGCCCTCCGGGCACGGTTGTCGGTGCCCCGTGGGAGGATCGGCACCGTACTTCCCACACGCAGCCGAAGGGGACCGCGCGATGGCGACCAAGCCACCCAAGGGTGATCCGGTTCAGGACGCGCCGCAGGTCGCGGAGCCGAAACACGCGGCGGCGGGACTGCCCGCCATCGGGCACACGCTGCGCATCGCCCAGCAGCAGATGGGCGTGCGGCGCACGGCGCTGACGTTGCTGCGGGTGAACCAGAAGGACGGTTTCGACTGCCCGGGCTGCGCCTGGCCGGAGCCGGACCACCGGCACAAGGCGGAGTTCTGCGAGAACGGCGCGAAGGCGGTGGCCGAGGAGGCCACCCTGCGCCGGGTCACCCCGGAGTTCTTCGCCGCGCACTCGGTGGCCGACCTGGCGACGAGGAGCGGGTACTGGCTGGGCCAGCAGGGCCGGCTCACGCACCCCATGTACCTCCCCGAGGGCGGCACGCACTACGAGCCGGTCGGCTGGGAGCGCGCCTTCGGCATCGTCGCCGAGGAGATCGCCGCCCTGTCCTCCCCCGACGAGGCGGTCTTCTACACCTCGGGCCGCACCAGCAACGAGGCCGCGTTCCTGTACCAGCTGTTCGCCCGCGAGCTGGGCACGAACAACCTGCCGGACTGCTCCAACATGTGCCACGAGTCCTCCGGCTCGGCACTCAACGAGACCATCGGCATCGGCAAGGGCAGCGTCCTGCTGGAGGACCTCCACAAGGCCGACCTGATCATCGTCGCGGGACAGAACCCGGGGACGAACCATCCCCGCATGCTCTCCGCCCTGGAGAAGGCCAAGGCGAACGGCGCGAGGATCATCAGCGTCAATCCGCTGCCCGAGGCGGGCCTCGAGCGGTTCAAGAACCCGCAGACCCCGCAGGGCCTGCTGAAGGGCGCCGCCCTCACCGATCTGTTCCTGCAGATCCGCATCGGCGGCGACCAGGCCCTCTTCCGCCTCCTCAACAAGCTGATCCTCGAGACGGACGGCGCGGTCGACGAGGAGTTCGTCCGCGAACACACCCATGGATTCGAGGAGTTCGCCGCGGCCGCCCGTGCCGCCGACTGGGACGAGACCCTGAAGGCGACGGGCCTCACGCGCGCGGAGATCGAGCAGGCCCTCGGCATGGCGCTCGCCTCGAAGCGCACCATCGTCTGCTGGGCCATGGGCCTCACCCAGCACAAGCACGCCGTCCCGACCATCCGCGAGGTCGTCAACTTCCTGCTGCTGCGCGGCAACATCGGCCGGCCGGGCGCGGGCGTGTGCCCGGTGCGCGGGCACAGCAACGTACAGGGCGACCGCACCATGGGCATCTTCGAGCGGCCCGCCCCGGCCTTCCTGGACGCGCTGGAGAAGGAGTTCGGGTTCGCGCCACCGCGCGAGCACGGCTTCGACGTCGTACGGGCCATCCAGGCGCTGCGCGACGGCGAGGCGAAGGTGTTCTTCGCCATGGGCGGCAACTTCGTCTCCGCCTCCCCCGACACCGAGGTCACCGAGGCCGCGATGCGACGGGCGCGACTGACGGTGCACGTGTCGACCAAGCTCAACCGCTCGCACGTGGTCACGGGCGCGCGGGCGCTGATCCTGCCCACGCTGGGCCGCACCGAGCGGGATCTGCAGGCGAGCGGCGAGCAGTTCGTGACCGTCGAGGACTCGATGGGCATGGTGCACGCCTCGCGCGGGCGGCTGGCGCCGGCGAGCCCGCGGCTGAAGTCGGAGCCCGCGATCGTCTGCGGCCTCGCGCGCCGTGTGCTCGGGGAGAGCAGCGTCGTGCCGTGGGAGGAGTTCGAGAAGGACTACGCCACGATCCGTGACCGCATCGCGCGCGTGGTCCCCGGTTTCGCGGACTTCAACGCGCGCGTGGCCCGCCCGGGCGGCTTCGCGCTGCCGCACGCCCCGCGCGACGAGCGCCGTTTCCCGACCGCCACCGGCAAGGCGAACTTCACGGCGGCGCCCGTGGAGTACCCCGAACTGCCCGAGGGCCGGCTGCTGTTGCAGACCCTGCGCTCGCACGACCAGTACAACACCACGATCTACGGCCTGGACGACCGCTACCGGGGCATCACGGGCGGCCGCCGGGTGGTGCTGGTGAACCCCGAGGACGCGCGGGCGCTCGGGTTCACCGAGGGGTCGTACGTCGACCTGGTGAGCGAGTGGAAGGACGGCGTGGAGCGGCGGGCGCCCGGTTTCCGGGTCGTGCACTACCCGACGACCCGGGGATGCGCGGCGGCGTACTACCCGGAGACGAACGTCCTGGTCCCGCTCGACGCGACCGCCGACACCAGCAACACCCCGGCCAGCAAGTCCGTGGTCGTACGTCTCGAAGGTCACACCGGGCAGGCGGAGGGCCGTCTGGAACAATCGGCGACCGACTGAGCGTTTGCTCAGTCGACCGACAGATGTACGACGAAGGAGCTGGGCCCATGGGCGAGCAGCAGCAGGTGAGATTCCCGCAGCAGGTCATCGACGAGTACGCGGCGCTCGGCGTCGACCTGCCCGCCCTGTTCTCGGCCGGGCATCTCGGCACGCGGATGGGTGTGCAGATCCTGGAGGCCTCGGCGGAGAAGGTCGTCGGGACCATGCCGGTGGAGGGCAACACCCAGCCGTACGGCCTGCTGCACGGCGGTGCCTCGGCGGTGCTGGCGGAGACGCTCGGCTCGGTCGGCTCCATGCTGCACGGCGGCAGCTCGAAGATCGCCGTCGGCGTGGACCTGAACTGCACGCACCACCGCGGGGTCCGCTCGGGCCTGGTCACCGGTGTGGCCACGCCGGTGCACCGGGGCCGTTCGACGGCGACGTACGAGATCGTCATCAGCGACGAGCAGGGCCGCCGTGTGTGCAGCGCCCGGCTGACCTGTCTGCTGCGGGACGCCCGGCCGGGCGACGCGGCGCAGGTACCGCCCACGGCGGACTGACCGGCCGGCACCACACCACTGCCCCGCCGGCCGAACAGCCGGCACCGGACCGTTGCCCCCCGCCGCCCCTCCCCTTAGTTTCTGCTCATGGGACGGCGAGGGGACCCCCGGCCGGGGGTGAGGTTCCTGGTGCTCGGGCCGGCGCTGTCGGCACTTGTGTGGACGGCGGCGTGCGACCGGCCCGCCGCCCCCGGAACGGCTGCCCGCTCCTCCCCCTCGGAGAGTTCCTCCCCCTCTCCTGCGAAGACCTCTGCCGCGGACCTGTGCACCCGCCTCGTCGTGCACTGGTCCCGCAAGGTGCTCGACGGCAGCACCTACGGCGACTACCAGTCGATGGGTTTGTCCAGCGGGGAGTACGAGATCCTGCGGGACGTCGTGAAAGCCGCGCGCGCCGTGAGGGGGCGACAAGGCGATTCGTCCGCAGAGGAGTTGATCGGCCGTCAGGCGCGCGCGGCCTGCGTCGAGCGCTATCGCCATGGCGCTCCGACCGAAAGCCCCTGGCAATGAGCGGCATCGGTCCCGTGGAGCCCGGCGAGGGCACACATGCGTGGGACGCTCGGCAGCCGGCAGCCCCAACTCCAGGCCTCCCAGGCCGGATTCGCTCGGTCCTGGCGGCCCGTTACGGCCGCCACCGGCGTGCCGTCCTTGCGTTCACTGCGGCGGCCGCCCTCCTGACCGGCGGCGGTTATCTCTACGCCACCCGGCCTCAGAAGCCGCCACCGCCCCCGGCTCCCTACCCCGCCCAGGCGGTGGTGGTGGAGTATGTGGGCGGCCGGACGACTCCGGCGGGCGCCCTGCCCCGCAGTTTCAGCTTCGCTGTGCTACTGAGCGTGGAGTCGGGGCCGCCGGTCACGGTGACCCGGGTGACCCAGCCGTACGCGGGACTCTCGCTGGTGACGGACCCGCGAACGCCGTTCCGGACAAAGGCAGGTTCGGACCGCAAGATCACGATAACCATGCACGTGACGCAATGCGGAAAAGTACCTATGGACGCCGGACTGCCTTTCCTGGATGTAACTCTGCGTAATACGCGCGCAATGCAGATTCAGAGCTACATCCTCGGTCCGCGCTACGCGCAACACCTCTCCCATGCCCTCGAAGTCGCCTGCAGCAACAGTGCCACGTCATTACCAAAACCCTCGAGACACCTGAATTGATCATGGTGGATCCAGCGGGTTCTCACATTGCGGACAGAGCGAATCGGCCTTAATTCCGCTCTATCCCCCACGGCGTACCGCTCTGCATTACGTCGTGTCATAACAAGAGCGTCACAGCCTTGGTCAAGCTCTCCTCCACATTCCCCGCACACGCTTAGAGTCACGGCCAGTCACCGCGCCCTCGATCTCCTCTTCGGCTCGTCACTTCGGGCAGGCGCGCGGCTCGACCGCTTCCACAGGGATGCGGTCGTCCTGGGGAAAGGACTGATCGTGCGTCAACGTTCGCTCATCGCCATCACCGCCGCGCTGGCAGCGGGAGCACTCACCCTCACGGCCTGCGGCTCGCGCGACAGCGGCGGAAAGGGCTCGGACTCCGGCAAGGGCGGCGGCACCACCGTCACCATCGGCGTCGACGCCCCGCTGACCGGCGACCTGTCCGCGCTCGGCCTGGGCATCAAGAACTCGGTGGACCTCGCGGTCAACACCGCGAACAAGAAGAACTACGTCAAGGGCGTCACCTTCAAGATCGTGGCCAAGGACGACCAGGCCCAGCCCTCCTCCGGGCAGTCGAACGCCACCGCGTTCGTCGGCGACAACAGCGTCCTCGGCGTGGTCGGCCCGCTGAACTCGTCCGTGGCCCAGTCGATGCAGAAGGTCTTCGACGACGCCAAGCTGGTCGAGGTCTCGCCGGCCAACACCAACCCCGCCCTGACCCAGGGCACCAACTGGCAGACGTCGAAGGCGCGTCCGTACAAGTCGTACTTCCGCACGGCGACCACGGACGCCATCCAGGGCCCCTTCGCCGCCCAGTACGTCTACAACACGGCCAAGAAGACCAAGGTCTTCGTCATCGACGACAAGAAGACCTACGGCGCCGGCCTCGCCGCCACCTTCACCGACGAGTTCAAGAAGCTCGGCGGCAAGGTCGTCGGCACCGAGCACATCAACCCCGACACCAAGGACTACTCCGCGGTCGCCACCAAGGTGAAGTCCTCGGGCGCCGACGTGGTCTACTACGGCGGCGAGTACCCGCAGGCCGGTCCGCTCAGCAAGCAGATCAAGTCGGCGGGCGCCAACGTCCCGCTGGTCGGCGGTGACGGTATCTACGACCCCACCTTCATCAAGCTCGCGGGCAGCGCCGCCACCGGTGACCTCGCCACCTCGGTCGGCGCCCCGGTCGAGACCCTGGCCTCCGCCAAGCAGTTCGTCGCCGACTACAAGGCGGGGGGCTACAAGGAGGACTACGCGGCCTACGGCGGCTACTCCTACGACTCGGCCTGGTCGATCATCGAAGCGGTGAAGAAGGTCGTCGACGCCAACGGCGGCAAGCTGCCGTCCGACGCCCGCGCCAAGGTCACCGCCGCGATGCAGAACGTCTCCTTCGACGGTGTGACCGGCAAGGTCTCCTTCGACGAGTTCGGTGACGCGACCAACAAGCAGCTCACCGTCTACAAGGTCGACGGCGGCGCCTGGAAGGCTGCCCAGTCCGGCACGTACACCCCCAGCAGCTGACCCACACCCGCATCCACAGAGCCGCGCGGGGCGCTGTTCCACTGGCGCCCCGCGCGTCCTCGCATCCGGCCCCATCCGTCGAAGCTTTCCGAACCTCTCGGAGGACATGCGGTGAACGAACTGCCGCAGCAGCTGGTCAACGGCCTGCTACTGGGATCCATGTACGGGCTGGTCGCCATCGGCTACACGATGGTCTATGGCATCGTCCAGCTCATCAACTTCGCCCACGGCGAGATCTTCATGACCGGCGCCTTCGGCGCGCTCACGGTCTACGCGTACATACTGCCTGACGGCACCTCGATGTGGGTCGCCCTGCCCCTCATGCTGGTGGGCGCGGTCCTGGTCGCCGTCCTGGTCGCCGTCGGAGCGGAACGGTTCGCCTACCGTCCCCTGCGCACCGCCCCCCGTCTCGCCCCCCTCATCACCGCGATCGGCCTCTCCCTGGCCCTGCAGCAGGCCGTGTGGGCCTGGTACCCCCAAGCGAAGTCCGCCCGCACCTTCCCGACGATTCCGGGCGGCCCCTTCGACATCGGCAGCGTCACGATCCAGACCGGTGACATCTTCCTGGTGATCGCGGCCCCGCTCAGCATGGCCTTCCTCGCCTACTTCGTGATGCGCACCCGTACCGGCCGCGGCATGCAGGCCACCGCCCAGGATCCGGACACCGCGAAGCTGATGGGTGTCAACACCGACCGGATCATCGTGATCGCGTTCGCTCTCGGCGCCGCCTTCGCGGCCGTCGGAGGCGTCGCCTACGGCCTCAAGTACGGCCAGATCGACTTCAAGATGGGCTTCCTCCTCGGTCTCAAGGCCTTCACCGCGGCCGTCCTCGGCGGCATCGGAAACATCTACGGCGCCATGCTCGGCGGTCTCGTCCTCGGTGTGGCCGAGGCCCTGTCCACCGCCTACATCGCGAACATCCCCGGCATGGACAAGTTCGGCAGCCAGTCCTGGGCCGACGTCTGGGCCTTCGTACTCCTCATCCTCGTACTGCTGTTCAGGCCGCAGGGCCTGCTCGGCGAACGCGTCGCGGACAGGGCGTGACACCGATGACCACACAGACCACCACATCCGACACCCCCGAGACGCCGGAAACCCCGAGCGCACCCGCCACCGCCCCGTCCGGCCTGATCGGTCTGCCGGCCCCGCTCGGCAGGGCCCTCGCCACCGGCGGCGGCGCCCTCGCGATCGTCTCCACGTTCCTGTCCTGGACCTGGACCGCCGACTTCCCCGGTGACCTCACCGTCTACGGCTACCCGGGCGGCCTGCAGGTCCTGGTGCTGATCGGAGGCATCCTCACCACCCTGTTCGGCCTCGCCTCCTACGGCGTCAGGGGCCTCGGGTGGCTGACGCCCGGAAGCGCCGACGCGGCCCTGAAGCTGGCCGCGCTCGGTACCTTCGCCACCGCCTGGTACACCGTCATCGCCATCAGCGACGAGCTCGGCGGCCTGGTGAACCTGGAGCCCGGCGGCTTCGTCGTGGCCGTCGCCACCCTGGCCGCCCTGCTCGGCGCGCTGGCCCTGCCGTTCGAACGGCCGGAGCCCGACCTCGCCGACCCGGACGACCGCGGCTGGGAGCTGTTCCGGCACAACTCCCGGCAGAAATGGAACATCTTCAAGGCGGCCTTCGTCGCCAAGGCCCCGGAACCGGCGCGCACCCTGCCGGCCTATGCCGAGATCCTCGTCATCGTCGCGGCCATGGCCGTGGGCCTGTGGGTCTTCAGCTACGGCGTCAGCACACCGTACGACGAGCTGTTCATCGGCTTCCTCATCACCGCCGGCTTCGGCTTCGCCGCCCTCTCCAAGGCCGGGCTCGTGGCCCGGGTCTCGGCGATCACCGCGAAGCACCGCACCGTCACCATGACCGGCGCCTTCGTCGCCGCCGCGGCCTTCCCCTTCACCCAGTCCAACGACCAGTACGCGACGATCGGCGTCTACATCCTGATCTTCGCGACCGTCGCGCTGGGCCTGAACATCGTCGTCGGCCTCGCCGGCCTCCTCGACCTCGGTTACGTCGCCTTCCTCGGCGTCGGCGCCTACACCGCGGCCCTGGTCTCCGGCTCGCCGTCCTCCCCCCTGCACGTCAACTGGCCGTTCTGGGCCTCGGCGTTGCTCGGCGCGGTCGTCGCCATGATCTTCGGCGTCGTCATCGGCGCCCCGACCCTGCGACTGCGCGGCGACTACCTGGCCATCGTCACCCTCGGCTTCGGTGAGATCTTCCGCATCACCGTCCTCAACATGGACGGCACCTCGGGCCCGGACGTCACCAACGGCTCCAACGGCATCTCCTCGATCCCGAACCTGAACATCGCCGGCTTCGACTTCGGCCAGGAGCACCAGATCCTGGGCACCACCATCGGCCGGTTCGCCAACTACCTGCTGCTGATGCTGATCATCACGTTCATCGTGGTCGTGGTGTTCCGGCGCAGCAGCGACTCCCGCATCGGCCGCGCCTGGATCGCCATCCGCGAGGACGAGACCGCGGCGCTCGCCATGGGCATCAACGGCTTCCGGGTCAAACTCATCGCCTTCGCCCTGGGCGCCTGCCTGGCCGGTCTCTCCGGCTCCGTCCAGGGCCACGTCACCTACACCGTGACCCCCGAGCAGTACCAGTTCGCCTACGCCGTACCACCCAACTCGGCCTTCCTGCTGGCCGCGGTGGTCCTCGGCGGCATGGGCACCATCGCCGGTCCGCTGGTCGGCGCGTCCCTGCTGTACCTGATCCCGGCCAAGCTGCAGTTCCTGGGCGACTACCAGCTCTTCGCCTTCGGCGTCACCCTCATCCTGCTGATGCGCTTCCGTCCGGAGGGCCTCATCCCCAACCGGCGCCGCCAGCTCGAGTTCCACGAAGAGGCCGAAGCACCCGCCGTCCTCACCAAGGCAGGGGCCTGACCACGATGACTACCGACACCACCACCAAGGACGCCGTCCCCGGCGCCTCCGCACCCGGCGAGGTCGTGCTGGACGCCCGCGGCGTGACCATGCGCTTCGGTGGCCTCACCGCCGTACGCAATGTCGACTTCACCGTCCAGAGCGGCGAGATCGTCGGCCTGATCGGCCCCAACGGCGCCGGCAAGACGACCTTCTTCAACTGCCTGACCGGCCTGTACGTGCCCACCGAGGGCGAGGTCCGCTACAAGGGCCAGGTGCTCCCGCCCAAGTCCTTCAAGGTCACCGCGGCCGGCATCGCCCGCACCTTCCAGAACATCCGGCTGTTCGCGAACATGACGGTCCTGGAGAACGTCCTGGTCGGCCGGCACACCCGCACCAAGGAAGGCCTGTGGTCCGCGCTGCTGCGCGGCCCCGGATTCCACCGCGCCGAGAAGGCCTCCCGCGAACGCGCCATGGAACTCCTGGAGTTCGTGGGCCTGGAGAAGAAGGCCGAGCACCTCGCCCGCAACCTCCCCTACGGCGAGCAGCGCAAGCTGGAGATCGCCCGCGCGCTGGCCAGCGAGCCCGGACTGCTGCTGCTCGACGAACCGACGGCCGGCATGAACCCGCAGGAGACCCGGGCCACCGAGGAACTGGTCCTCGCCATCCGGGACAAGGGAATCGCCGTCCTCGTCATCGAGCACGACATGCGCTTCATCTTCAACCTCTGCGACCGCGTGGCCGTCCTGGTGCAGGGCGAGAAACTGGTCGAGGGTGACAGCGCCACCGTCCAGGGCGACGAACGCGTCATCGCGGCCTACCTCGGCGAGCCCTTCGAGAACGCGCCCGGCGACGAAGAGGTGGCCGAGGTGGAGGCCGCCGAGGCCAACGCCGAGGCCGGTGAGGCAGCCGAGTCTGCTGAGGCTACTGAGTCTGTTGAGGCGGACGCCGAGACCACGACCGACGCCGCGCCCGGCAAGGAGAACGACCGATGACCGCACTGCTCGAAGTGGAGGACCTGAGGGTCGCCTACGGCAAGATCGAAGCCGTCAAGGGCATCTCCTTCAAGGTCGAGGCCGGTCAGGTGGTCACCCTCATCGGCACCAACGGCGCCGGCAAGACCACCACCCTGCGCACGCTCTCCGGCCTGCTGAAGCCGGTCGGCGGCCAGATCCGGTTCAACGGCAAGTCGCTGAAGAAGGTCCCCGCCCACCAGGTGGTCTCCCTGGGCCTCGCCCACTCCCCCGAGGGGCGGCACATCTTCCCGCGCATGACCATCGAGGACAATCTGCGCCTCGGCGCGTTCCTGCGCGGCGACAAGCCCGGCATCGAGAAGGACATCCAGCGCGCCTACGACCTCTTCCCCATCCTGGGCGAGCGGCGCAAGCAGGCCGCGGGCACCCTCTCCGGCGGTGAGCAGCAGATGCTGGCGATGGGGCGCGCCCTGATGTCCCAGCCGAAGCTGCTCATGCTGGACGAGCCGTCGATGGGCCTGTCGCCGATCATGATGCAGAAGATCATGGCGACGATCGCCGAGCTGAAGTCCCAGGGCACGACGATCCTGCTGGTGGAGCAGAACGCCCAGGCGGCGCTCTCGCTCGCCGACGAGGGCCATGTCATGGAGGTCGGCAACATCGTGCTGTCCGGCACGGGGCAGGACCTGCTGCACGACGAGTCGGTCCGCAAGGCCTATCTGGGCGAGGACTGACCGTCACGACGGCAAAGGCCCGCGCCCCCTTCTCCGGGGCGCGGGCCTTTGCCGTACGGGTCAGCCCTTCTTGGCCGCCTTCTTCTCCTCGTTGTCCGCGATCACAGCCTCCGCGACCTGCTGCATCGACATCCGCCGGTCCATCGAGGTCTTCTGGATCCAGCGGAACGCGGCCGGCTCGGTCAGGCCGTACTCGGTCTGGAGGATCGACTTCGCCCGGTCCACCAGCTTGCGGGTCTCCAGACGCTGGGTGAGGTCGGCGACCTCCTGCTCCAGCTGCTTCAGCTCGGTGAAGCGGGAGACGGCCATCTCGATGGCCGGGACGACATCGCTCTTGCTGAACGGCTTGACCAGGTACGCCATGGCGCCGGCGTCCCGGGCGCGCTCGACGAGGTCGCGCTGTGAGAAGGCGGTGAGCATCAGCACCGGCGCGATGGACTCCTCGGCGATCTTCTCGGCCGCGGAGATGCCGTCCAGCCTGGGCATCTTCACGTCCATGATCACCAGGTCGGGCCGGTGCTCGCGGGCCAGCTCGACGGCCTGCTCACCGTCCCCGGCCTCGCCTACGACGGTGTACCCCTCCTCCTCCAGCATCTCTTTCAGGTCGAGCCGGATCAGGGCCTCGTCCTCGGCGATGACGACACGGGTCGTCAGCGGAGGCACGTGCGACTTGTCGTCGTCGGGCGCGTCTACGGGCTGGGGCGACTCGGCGGTCACGGGGGCTCCTCGTTCCAGGCAGGGGTACTGCTGACAAGAGCCTACCTAGCTACGGTATGGTGGACGCGCGGAGGGTCGGGGGAAACCTTGGATTCTGCGAGCCCCGGTAGCCCAATTGGCAGCAGGCAACGGATTCAAAACCCGTACAGTGTCGGTTCGAGTCCGACCCGGGGCACTTTTCCTTGGATTCCAAGGTCAGCGTTCCGGATGGCCCCTCAGGTGAGGGGCCCTTTTTCATGCCTTAGGGCTGTCGTCCTCCCCGATGTGGTGGACCCGGACCATGTTGGTCGAGCCGGAGACACCGGGCGGGGAGCCGGCCGTGATCACCACGACGTCGCCCTTCTCGCAGCGGCCGTACTTCAGCAGCAGCTCGTCCACCTGGTCGACCATGGCGTCGGTGGAGTCGACGTGCGGGCCGAGGAAGGTCTCGGCGCCCCAGGTGAGGCTGAGCTGGGAGCGGGTGGCCGGCTCGGGGGTGAAGGCCAGCAGGGGGATCGGGGACCGGTAGCGGGACAGGCGGCGGGCGGTGTCTCCCGACTGGGTGAACGCCACCAGGAACTTCGCGCCCAGGAAGTCGCCCATCTCCGCCGCCGCGCGGGCGACCGCGCCGCCCTGGGTGCGCGGCTTGTTCCGCTCGGTCAGCGGCGGCAGGCCCTTGGCCAGCATGTCCTCCTCGGCCGCCGCGACGATCTTCGCCATGGTGCGCACGGTCTCGACCGGGTACTTGCCGACGCTGGTCTCGCCGGAGAGCATCACCGCGTCCGTGCCGTCGAGGACCGCGTTGGCCACGTCGGAGGCCTCGGCGCGGGTCGGCCGGGCGTTGTCGACCATCGAGTCGAGCATCTGGGTGGCGACGATGACCGGCTTGGCGTTGCGCTTGGCGAGCTTGACCGCGCGCTTCTGCACGATCGGCACCTGCTCCAGGGGCATCTCCACGCCCAGGTCGCCGCGCGCGACCATGAGCCCGTCGAAGACGGCCACGATGTCGTCGAGGTTCGCCACGGCCTGCGGCTTCTCGACCTTGGCGATCAGCGGGAGGCGGCGGCCCTCCTCGGCCATGATCCGGTGCACGCCCCTGGCGTCGTCGCCGCTGCGGACGAAGGAGAGCGCGATGACGTCGAAGCCGGTGCGCAGCGCCCAGCGCAGGTCCTCCTCGTCCTTCTCGGACAGGGCGGGGACGGAGACGGCGACGCCGGGGAGGTTCAGGCCCTTGTGGTCGGAGACCATGCCGCCCTCGACCACGAGGGTGCGGACGCGCGGGCCGTCGACGGCGGTGACCTCCAGGCAGACCTTGCCGTCGTCGACGAGGATGCGCTCACCGGGGGAGACGTCGGCGGCGAGGCCGGCGTAGGTGGTGCCGCACTGGTGGCGGTCGCCCTCCACGCCGTCCTCGACGGTGATGGTGAACGTGTCGCCGCGTTCAAGGAGTACCGGTCCTTCACCGAAACGGCTGAGCCGGATCTTCGGGCCTTGAAGGTCGGCGAGAATTCCGACGCTGCGGCCGGTTTCGTCGGCCGCCTTGCGCACTCGCCGGTAACGCTCCTCGTGTTCGGCGTGGGTGCCGTGGCTGAGATTGAACCGGGCCACGTCCATTCCGGCGTCGACCAGTGCCTTGATCTGGTCGTACGAGTCGGTGGCGGGCCCCAGAGTACAGACGATCTTTGCTCGGCGCATATGTCGAGCCTAGGCCTTACCCGCGGGTAGAGATTCGGCCCCACATGACCACTCAACAACCTTTGAGTAAATGGTCATTGACAAGTGTTGAATTGTGCGGTCACTCGCTCCGATGAGCGAATTCCCCTTGGGGATCACCTGCCGTCGACCAGTGGCGTGAGGTGCTGTGCCTGGCGGGCCTGCGGCATGCGGTGCCGGGGGTGCTGGATCGCCTCGAGTCCGAATGAGGTGAAAGCGGTTCGCGAGGGCTGCGGGTACGGCTCCTTTCCGGTGAGCGAGTTGAGGATGGTCGCGCTCCGCCAGGCGGCGAGGCCGAGGTCGGGTGCGCCCACGCCGTGGGTGTGCAGCTCGGCGTTCTGGACGTAGACCGAGCCGGTCACGGACGGGTCGAGGACGAGCCGGAACTCCTCGTCGATGCGCAGGCGTTCACTGCTGTCGCGGCGCAGGTACGGGTCGAGCCCGGCGAGGACGTGGCCGAGCGGGCGGTCTCGGTAGCCGGTGGCGAGGACGACGGCGTCGGTGGTGAGCCGGGAGCGGCTGTCCTGCTGGAGGTGTTCCAGGTGCAGCTCGATCCTGGTCGTGGCGATCCGGCCGGCGGTGCGGACCCGGACGCCCGGGGTGAGGACGGCGTCGGGCCAGCCGCCGTGCAGGGTGCGCCGGTACAGCTCGTCGTGGATGGCGGCGAGGGTGCCGGCGTCGATGCCCTTGTGCAGCTGCCACTGCGCGGCGACCAGCCGGTCCCGGACGGGCTCGGCGAGGGCGTGGAAGTAGCGGGTGTAGTCGGGGGTGAAGTGCTCCAGGCCCAGCTTGGAGTACTCCATCGGCGCGAACGCCTCGCTGCGGCCGATCCAGTGCAGCTTCTCCCGCCCGGCGGGGCGGTTGCGCAGCAGGTCGAGGAAGACCTCGGCACCGGACTGCCCGGAGCCGACGACGGTGACGTGCTCGGCGGCGAGGATCGCGGAACGGTGGTCCAGGTAGTCGGCGGCGTGGATGACCGGCACGCCCGGGGCGGCCACCAGGGGCTTGAGCGGATCGGGTACGTACGGCGCGGCGCCGACGCCCAGGACGACGTTGCGGGTGTAGGTACGGCCCAGCGCCTCTGCCTCGCCCGCGGCGTCGAGCTGGGTGAAGTCGACCTCGAACACGTCCCGTTCGGGGTTCCAGCTGACCGCGTCGACCTGGTGGCGGAAGCACAGCCCGGGCAGGCTCTGGGCGACCCAGCGGCCGTAGGCGTCGTACTCGGCGCGCTGGATGTGGAAGCGCTCGGCGAAGTAGAAGGGGAAGAGCCGCTCGCGGGTCCTGAGGTAGTTCAGGAAGCTCCACGGGCTGGTCGGGTCGGCGAGGCTCACCAGGTCGGCCAGGAACGGCACTTGGATGGTCGCGCCCTCGATGAGCAGGCCGGGGTGCCAGTCGAAGCCGGGGCGCTGTTCGTAGAAGACGGCGTCGAGTTCGGCGAGCGGCTGGGCGAGCGCGGCCAGCGAGAGATTGCAGGGGCCGATGCCGATGCCGACCAGGTCGCGGGGGGAGGTGGGCTCGTGGCACGGGGGGTTGGTCATGCGAGGGTGCCTTCTTCTGCGAGTTTCAGGAGCCGGGCCAGGTCGTCCGGCCGGGTGTGGGGGTTGAGGAGGGTGGCCTTGAGCCAGAGGCGGCCGTCGAGGCGGGCGCGCCCGAGGACGGCCCGGCCCTCGTGCAGCAGCCCACGGCGTACGGCGGCCACGGCGTCGTCGGTGGCGCCCGCGGGCCGGAACAGGACGGTGCTGATCGCGGGCCGGTCGTACAGCTCGAAGCCGGGGTGTGCCTCGACCAGCGCGGCGAACTCGCGTGCGTGGGCGCAGACCTGGTCGATCAGGGTGCCGAGTCCGGTGCGGCCGAGGGTCTTCAGGGTGACCGCGATCTTGAGGACGTCGGGGCGGCGGGTGGTGCGCAGGGAGCGGCCGAGCAGGTCGGGGAGCCCGGCCCCGGTGTCGTCGTCGGCGTTCAGATAGTCGGCGCGCTGGTGCAGTACGGCGAGTTCGCCGGGGCGGGCGACGGCGAGGAGTCCGGCGGCGACCGGCTGCCAGCCGAGCTTGTGCAGGTCGAGGGTGACGGTGTGGGCGGCTTCCAGTCCGGCGAGTCTCTCCCGGTGCCGGTCGCTGAAGAGGAGGCCTCCGCCGTAGGCCGCGTCGATGTGCAGGCGGGCTCCGTGCGCGGCGCACAGGCCGGCGATCTCGGGCAGCGGGTCGATGAGTCCGGCGTCGGTGGTGCCGGCGGTGGCGGCGACCAGCAGCGGGCCGGAGAGCGTGGTGAGGGCCTCGTCGAGGGCGGCGAGGTCGAGGGTGCCGCCCGCCGCCGGGACGAGGACCGGGTCGGGCAGGCCGAGCAGCCAGGCGGCGCGCGGCAGCGAGTGGTGGGCGTTGGCCCCGCAGATCAATCGGACACTGCCGCCGTGTGCCTCGCGGGCGAGGAGCAGGGCGAGCTGGTTGGACTCGGTGCCGCCGGTGGTGACGAGGGCGTCGGCGAGACCGGCGGCGCGAGCCAGGGCGCGGGTGACCGCGGCCTCCACGGCGGAGGCGGCCGGGGCCTGGTCCCAGGAGTCCAGGGACGGGTTGAGGACGCTGACGGCGAGGTCGGCGGCGGTGGCCACGGCGAGCGGCGGACAGTGCAGATGGGCCGCGCACAGCGGGTCGGCGGGGTCGGCGGCGCCCTCGGCCAGGGCGTGCACGAGGGCGCGCAGGGCGTCGGGGTCGCCCTGGTCGGGAAGGGCGTCCCCGAGCACGTCGGCGACGTGCGCGGCGACGGCCTCCGGTCCCCCGCCGGGCAGCGGCCCGCCGCGCGCCCGGGCACCGGCCGCGAGCGCGTCGAGGACGGTGCGGAGCAGGGGGCGCAGGGCGGCGGGGCCGTGGGGTCCCGAGGCGAGGGGCGGCGTGCGCAGAGCTTCCTCACCGCTCATCGGCTGCCCCTCCACTCGCGGAACGCCCCGGCATTCCGGCCTTTACGGACCCTTGGGCTTCCACCTTGTACGGGAAGAACCCCGTGTGTCCCGAAAGCCCAACGACCGGAACCCGAAAGTGGGTACGCGGAGGCGGAGCGATCAGGCCCTTGCGCCGAAGTCGTCCGCGTGATCCCGCGCCCACCGGGCGAACGTGCGGGCCGGGGTGCCGGTGACCTTCTGCACGGTGTCGGTGATCTCCGGCGGCACACCGACCGACTCCTCGAAGGTCCGCAGCAGCCGCTCCAGCATGTACGGCGGGACGTGCGGGAACAGCTCCGGTCCCGCCTCGCGGGGGTCGGTCTCCACGAACGTCAGCTCCCTGCCGAGGGCCTCGCCGATCGCCGCGAGCTGCCCGGCGTTGCTGATCGCCTCGGGTCCGGTCAGCCGGTGCACGGCGCCCTCGTGCCCGCCGTCGAGCAGGACCCGCTCGGCGACGGCCGCGATGTCGTCCTCGTGGATGGGTGCGGAGAGCCCGTCCGCGAACACGCCCCGGATGGCGTTGCCGGCGCGGATCTGCGGCACCCACTGCAGGGCGTTGGTGGCGAAGGCGTTCGGGCGCAGGAAGGTCCAGTCGAGCCCGCTGTCGCGGATCTGCTGTTCCGCGGTGGCGTGCAGGACGTGGATGGGGTGGGTCTCGTCGGCGCCCTCCTGGACGATGCCGCTGGAGAGCAGCACGACATGCCGCACCCCGTGGGCGCGGGCGGCCGCCAGGAGGTCGGCCGTGCCGGCCTGGGCATACAGGAAGAGGGCCGTCGCCCCGCCGAACAGGGCGGCCGGGTCGTCCGGTTGGAACCGGACCACCTCGGCGCCCTCGGGCAGGGCGGCCCGCTGCGGGTCGCGGGTGAGCGCCCGCACGGGCCGGCCCGCAGCGAGGAGTCGGTCGACGAGGGCACGGCCGACGTTGCCGGTCGCGCCGGTCACTACGATCATGGAGGGTGCCTCCCAGGGCTCGGCTGATCGTTGCTGACAGCTCGAGCCTAGGAAGGCCGTCCGGGCCGCCGCATCGTCGCCAGGGACCAGCCGCGCCCTAGGCCGTCGGACCTACTCCACCCGTGCTCACTGTGCCGCCGGTTCCTCCTGCTCGTCGCGCACCCGCAGGGCGCGGGCCAGGTCGTCGAGGCGGTCGGCGAGGGTGCGGCGCAGGGCCGGGGTGGGGTCGGCCTCGCGCAGACAGGCCTCGCCGAGCCGCAGGTTCTCCGTGTCGACGGCATGGGCCGGGAAGGCCCAGCGGCCGGCGGCGACCGCCATGGCGGGTCCGCGCCGCGCACCGACGGCGACGGCGTCCTCGTAGAAGCGCGGCACGTACTCCCGTACCAGATCGGCCTGTTCGGGCTGCCAGAAGCCCTGGGCGGTGGCCGTGAAGAGGTAGTTGGACAGGTCGTCGCCGGCGAACATCGCCTCCCAGGCCGTCCGCTTGGCCTCCGGGTCGGGCAGGGCCGCACGGCAGCGGGCGGCGCCCTCCTGGCCGGTGGCGCTCGGGTCGCGCTCCAGCTCGGCGGCGATGGCGGCCTCGTCGGTGGCGCCGAGCACGGCGAGCCGGCCGAGGATGCGCCAGCGCAGCTCGGGGTCGAGTTCCGGCCCGCCGGGCACCGTGCCGTCGGCGAGCCAGGCGGCGATGGTGTCCGGGTGGGCGGCCACGCCGATCAGGTGCCGTACGGCGATCAGGCGCAGGCCGGGGTGGTCGCCGTCCTCGGTGCGCCGCAGCAGGTCGCGGCAGAGGGCGGTGAGGGCCGACAGGGCGGCCGGGCGGTCCTCGGGCTTCAGGTACTGGGTGGCGATCTGGCCGGAGGCGAAGGCGAGGACGCCCTGCACCAGGGCGAGGTCGGTCTCGCGCGGGAGGTGGGCGCGGGCCGTCTCCAGGTAGGCGGCGGGCGCCAGTTCGGCGTCGCGTACGGCGTCCCTGAGGGCGTTCCAGACGACCGCGCGGGTGAGCGGGTCGGGGAGGCCCGACAGGCCGGCGCGGACCGTGTCGAAGGACTCGGCGTCGAAGCGGACCTTGGCGTAGGTGAGGTCGCCGTCGTTGGGCACGAGCAGCGCGGGGCGCCTGCCGATGGGCTGCGGGGCGCTCTGCGGGACGTCGAGGTCGAGGCGCTCGCGCAGCACCAGCCGGCCGTCGTCGGCGACGTCGTGGTCGTACAGGCCCACGGTGAGGCGGTGCGGGCGGCTGCCCACGCGGTCGACGGTCAGGGTGCAGGCGCCGTCGGCGGTGGTGAGGCGGGGGGTGAGCGTGTCCACACCGGTGGTGCGCAGCCAGCCGTCGGCCCAGGCGGGCACGTCGCGCTCGGTGGCGGAGGCCAGGGAGTCGATGAAGTCGGCGAGGGTGGCGTTGCCGAACCTGTGGCGGGCGAAGTGGGTGTTGATGCCGGCGAGGAAGTCCTTCTCGCCGAGCCAGACGGCCAGTTGGCGCAGGGCGGAGGCGCCCTTGGCGTAGGAGATGCCGTCGAAGTTGAGCAGTGCGGAGGCCGTGTCGTCGACCTTCTCGGGGGCGACCGGGTGGGTGGTGGGGCGCTGGTCGGCGTCGTAGCCCCAGGCCTTGCGGGTGACGCCGAACTCGGTCCAGGGGCCGGTGAAGCGGGTGGCCTCGGCGGTGGTCTGGTAGCCCATGTACTCGGCGAAGGACTCGTTCAGCCAGATGTCGTCCCACCACTTGAGGGTGACGAGGTCGCCGAACCACATGTGGGCCATCTCGTGCGCGATGACCATGGCGCGGGTCTCCCGCTCGCTGTCGGTGACGGCGGAGCGGTAGACGAACTCGTCGCGGAAGGTGACCAGGCCCGGGTTCTCCATGGCGCCCGCGTTGAACTCGGGGACGAACGCCTGGTCGTAGGAGTCGAATGGGTACGGCTCCGCGAACTTCTCGTGGTAGCGGTCGAAGCACGCGCGCGTGACGTCGAGGATCTCCTCGGCGTCGGCCTCCAGGTGGGGCGCGAGGGAGCGGCGGCAGTGGATGCCGAAGGGCAGCCCGCGGTGCTCCGTGCGCACCGAGTGCCAGGGGCCCGCGGCCACGGCGACCAGGTAGGTGGAGATCAGCGGGGTGGGCGCCGCCTGCCAGACGCCGTCGTCGCGCCGCTCGGTGATGCCGTTGGCGAGCACGGTCCAGCCCTCGGGCGCCCTGACGGAGACCTCGAATACGGCCTTCAGGTCGGGCTGGTCGAAGGCGGCGAAGACGCGCTGGACGTCGTCCATGAACATCTGCGTGTAGACGTACGTCTCGCCGTCGCTCGGGTCGGTGAAGCGGTGCATGCCCTCGCCGGTGCGGGAGTAGCGCATGGCCGCGTCGACGCGCAGCTCGTGCTCCCCGGCGGAGAGGTTCTTCAGCGGCAGCCGGCCGTCGTCGAGCGACTCGGGGTCGAGGGGCTCCCCGTCGAGCGTGACCGCGCGCAACTCGGCGGGCCTCAGCTCCACGAACGTGTCCCCGGCGGACCGCGCGATGAACCGGATCACGGTGCGGGAGTCGAAGGTCTCGTCCCCGGTCGTGAGGTCCAGCTCGACCGTGTAGCGGTGGACGTCGAGGAACTGTGCTCGGAGCTGCGCTTCATCGCGCGTGAGTGCGGACATGCGGCCATGCTGCCTGATCGCACTGACAGCGCACAGGGGGTGGACGGCTTCACGGCATATGTCCGACTCGCCGCCCCGGCCCGCGCCCGCGGTCCCGGTCGTCTCCGTCCGCTCCCTCGCCCCTCCCGCCACCGACTTAACGCGGCCGGACTGCGTTGCTTTCCGCCCGCCCCCGACCATTCCTGCCCGCTCCCGACCACTCGTGGCCGCGCGGCCCGCTCCCGGCCGTTCGCGTCCGCTCCCTGGAAGGTCCGCGCCCGCCCTCGCCCGCGACCGCCCGCCCCTGGACGACCCACACCCGCTCCCGTCGGGCCCCCGCCCACCCGGCTCACCACCGGCGCCCGCCCCCGTCCGCCCCCCGCGCGCCCGTGCCGCGCCCAACCATCCCCGTCGGGTCCCTCACCGCTGCCGGCGCCGTCCGCCCCCGGTCGGGGTCAGCCGTTCGTCTGTTGTCCGTTGGCGGTGTCCTCGGCGATGCGCTCGTGGTGCCGGATGACCTCGGCGATGATGAAGTTCAGGAACTTCTCGGCGAAGGCCGGGTCGAGCTTGGCGTTCTCGGCGAGGCGGCGCAGCCGCGCGATCTGGCGGGCCTCTCGCGCGGGGTCGGCGGGCGGCAGCTGGTGCACGGCCTTGAGCCGGCCGACCTGCTGGGTGGCCTTGAACCGCTCGGCGAGCAGGTGGACAACGGCCGCGTCGATGTTGTCGATGCTGTCGCGCAGCCGCTCCAGTTCCTGACGGACCTCGAGGTCCGCGTCACCGTTTCCGGTGTTGCTGGTGGTCATGCACGTCAGCCTATGGGTTCCGCGGGCCCGTCCTCCGGGCTGTCCGGAGAGTGGATCACAGGCGGATCGTCCGGGTCCGGTACACGGTCGCTCCAGCCGCCGGGCACGCCGCGGCCCTGCTGGGCGCGGAAGCGGACCGGGGCGAGGCCCACCCGGCGGGTGAACAGCCGGGAGAAGTACGCGGGGTCGTCGTAGCCGACGCGGCGGGCGACGGCGGCGACGGGCAGCTCGGTACCGGCGAGGAGTTCCTTGGCACGGCCGAGCCGGATCCCGAGCAGATAGTCCTTGGGGCTGCAGCCGGCGGCCCGGCGCACGGCGCCGCGCAGCTCGGCGGGGGTCATGCCGTGCACGCGCGCGTGGTCGGCGACGCTCATCGGCGTGCACGCGTCCCGCGCGAGCGCCTGGAGCACCTGGTCGCCGTCCGGGGCGAGGTCGGCGCGGGCGCGGCGCAGGGCGACGAGGAGCTCGTGCACGGCGGCGCCGGTCTCCACCTCCAGCAGCGGGTTGCCGCGGCGGGCGGCACGGGCGACGCGGGCGATCACCGCGCGGGGCCCGGAGGCGTCGGAGAGCGGGACGACGGGCCGCTCGGGCTCGATGTAGCCGAGCTCGGTGTACGTCGCGGCGGCGGGCCCGGCGAAGTCCACGAAGCCCTCGTCCCAGCCGGTGCCGGGATCGGGCGCGTAGTGGTGGGGCACACCGGGGGTGAGCCAGAGCAGCGCGGGCGCGGTGACGGTGATACGGCGGCCGTCGGCGCACCGGTACCAGCCGCGGCCCGCGCTGATCACGACGGCCACGTGGTGGTCGAGGGTGCGCGGGCCGACCGTGGGCAGGGCGCCGTGCTGGAGGCCGACGCCGAGGCAGACCAGACCGAGCCGGTGGTGGGCGGGGCCGGGGCTGAAGAACCGCATCCAGGTCTGGTACATCGGCGCTCCTCCCGGCGTCGGCGACGGCGGACCTTTGTCCAGGCAGCGCCGATCTTCGTCCATGGCGCGGGCCTCCGGAAGGGGTGAGGCTGGGGCGCATGAGCGAGTTCACGGTGAGGGAATCCGACTTCCTGCTGGACGGGCGGCCGGTATGGCCGCTGTCCGGGGCGCTGCACTACTTCCGGGCGCACGAGGGGCACTGGCGGCACAGGCGCTCGGCCGGTTCCTGGACGCGGTCCGGGAGGCCGGACTGTGGGCGATCGTCCGGCCGGGCCCCTGCATCTGCGCCGAGTGGGAGAACGGCGGACTGCCGCCCTGGGTGACTGGCGAGCCGGGCACGCGCGTGCGCACGCGTGACGAGCGGTATCCGGAACGCCGGCGAGCATGTCGTACGGGACCCGGACGAGGCCGCCGGGGCGCTGCGGGAGATCCTGGGGTGCGGGGCGTCGGTGAACCTCTGCATGGCGCACGGCGCCACGAGTTTCGGCGGCTGGGCGGGCGCCGACCGGGGCGGCGGCGAACTGCACGAGGGCCCGCTGGAGCCGGACGTGACCTCCTACGACTACGACGCCCCGTGGGCGAGTACGGCCGCCCGACCGAGAAGTTCTGACGCTTCCGCGAGGTGCTGGCCGCGTACCACTCCGGGCCGCTGCCCGAACTGCCGCCGCCGCCCGCCCCGTTGGGCCACCCGGCGCAGGTGACGCTGGACGCCTGGGCGCCCTTGGGAGACGTCCTGGGGACGCTGGGCGGTCTGCGGGACCTCGCGGTGGTGTACGTCGACGGGCAGCGGGCGGGGGTGCTCACCGAGGAGGAGCCGCGGCTGAAGGAGCCCGTCGCGGGGTACGCGCGCGTGGGCTGGATCTGTGCGCGTTCGACGACGGCGTGGACGGGGTGCGGTTCGGCGCATGGCCGCAGGAGGGCGCTTCCTGGCTGTACCGGGGCACCGTCACGCTCCACGGGGCGGGGGACGCCCGGCTGGAGCTGCCCGGCCGGACACGCGGGTTCGTCTGGATCAACGGCTTCGACCTGGGGCGCTACTGGTCGGTGGGCTCCCAGCGGTCCCTGTACGTGCCAGGCCCGGTGGTGCGGGAGGGCGAGAACGAGGTGTGGGTGCTGGAGCTGCAGGGGACGGGCCCGGACCGCCCCGCGCCCCGCTTCCTTCCCGTGTGACCGGCCGCCCGTCGCGCCTACAGTGGAGAGGAGTTCCGGCGTCTTTGGGGGTGCGGACGTGGCGAACGGCGGACCGGTCCAGCACGGCTATCCGCACCTGGAGACGGTGCGGGCCGCCGTCACGGCGCTGTACAAGCGGTTGTCCTGGGCCACCGTCCAGACCTTCTCGACCAGCCTGGCCCCGGCCGACGTGGCCTTCTGCGACACCGACGACCTGCACTTGGGCGCGCAGCGGGTGGCCCGGGAGATCGTGCGGCACTTCCGGCTGCCGGACGCTCGGCTGATCGTCGGCTTCCGGGAGATGACCCACGCGGCGAACGTCGAACTGGCGGCGGGTCCCGAGTACTTCGTGGAACTGAACGACCGTTTCCGCACCCACCGCAGGGACATCGGCGCGGCGCTCGCCCACGAGGTGGCGCACGTGTACCTCCACCGCCTGGACCTCTCCTTCCCCACCACGGCGGAGAACGAGATCCTGACGGACACGGTGACGACGTATCTCGGCGCGGGCTGGCTGCTGCTGGACGCCTTCCGGGAGGACGCGGTCTCCTCGCAGAAGCTCGGCTACCTCACCCCGGAGGAGTTCGGATACGTCCTGGCCAAGCGGGCGCTGCTCTTCCGCGAGGACCCCTCGGTGTGGTTCACCAGCCCTCAGGCCTACGACGCGTACGTCAAGGGGATGGCCCTGGCCCGCCGGGACGAGCAGCAGCCGCCGCTGACCGGGGCCGGCTGGGCGGGGCGGCGCCGCTACGCCCACGACCGCCGGAACGTCTCCGCCGTCCAGCCGACGGCGCCCTACGCCTTCTCCCCCGACCCCACCGGCCGGCTCCGCGTCTCCTTCTCCTGCCCTACCTGCCATCAGCGGATCAGGGTGCCGGTGAAGGGGCGGGTACGGGCGCGGTGCGGTCTGTGCCGGACGGTGCTGGAGTGCGACACCTAGTGATCTGGTCTCGGCCGACTCCCCCCGGCACCGCCGACAGCACCATGTTCGCCGGCGGCACCACCGGGAACCCGAGCCGGCCCCTGCCGTCAGCAGCCCCGCCAGGACCGGACGGCCCGCCGGACCGGCTGAACGCAGAGGGATCTAGGCGCGTACGGCGATCCCGTCCAGCAGCATCGACAGATACTGGCGGGCGATCTCCTCGGGGCTGTGCCCGCCGCCGGGCCGGTACCAGGAGGCGGCGACCCACACGGTGTCGCGCACGAACCGGTAGGTGAGGCGGACGTCGAGGTCGGCGCGGAAGACGTGCTCGGCGACCCCGCGTTCCAGCGTGCCGAGCCAGGCCTTCTCGAACCGCACCTGTGACTCGGCGAGGAAGGCGAACCGCTCCTGGGCGACGAGCTGCCTGCTCTCCTTCTGGTAGATCGCGACGGCCGCGCGGTGCCGGTCGATCTCCCGGAAGGACTCGGTGACCAGCGCCTGAAGCGTCTCGCGGGGCCCGAGGCCGGAGGCGAGGACGGTGTCGTAGCCGTCCCACAGCTCGTCGAGGAAGGTCCTCAGGATCTCCTCGAGCATCGACTCCTTGGAGTCGAAGTGGTAGTACAGGCTGCCCGCGAGCATCCCGGCGTGGTCGGCGATCCTGCGGACGGTGGTGGCGTTGTACCCGTGCTCGGCGAAGACCTCGGCGGCGATGCCGAGGAGTTCACCGCGCCGGGGCGCCGCGACGGTCACCTGGGGCTTCTTCTTGGTCGGCACGACACCCATTGTTTCAAACGCTTGTTAGGGAATCCGTACGACGCCCGCGGCGCGCGCGGCGGCCAGCCACTTCGGGAACTCGCCGACGAGCCGGTCGTACAGCTCGGCGTCGGAGACGCGCCGCGGGTCCTGTCCGGCGTGGAAGAAGCCGGCGTTGTCCACGATCCGCTTGTCCGGCACGGCCAGCTCGTCCAGCTTCCGCAGGAACTCGAACTGCCGGCTGCCCGGGTCGCCGAAGCCGACGAACTGCCAGAACAGGGGGAGCCTCGCCGCCTTGCACAGATAGCGTTCGGCGGCGGGCTTGCTGATCGGGCCGCCGTCGGTCTGGAAGACGACCAGGGCGGGGTCGGTGGCGCCGCTGTCCAGGTAGTGGTCGATGACGGCATCCATGGCCAGGTGATAGCTGGTCCTGCCCATGTGCCCGAGACCGGCCACGATCCGCTCGACGCTGCCCTCGTGGTCGCCGAGGGCGATGCTGGCGACCGCGTCGACGTCCGTGGAGAAGAACACGACCGGCACCCGGCCGTCGTCGTCCAGGTGCGCGGACAGGCCCAGCACCCGGTCGGCGAGCGCCTGCACGCTGCCGTCCGCGTAGTACGGCTTCATCGAGCCGGAGTGGTCGACCACCAGGTAGACGGCGGCGCGCAGCCCGTCCAGACCGTGCTTGGTGAGCGAGACCCCGGCGGACCGGTAGGCGCCGACCAGCGCGGGCGCGGTCTCCGCCACCTTGCTGAGACTGATCGCGGCCATGGTCCCCCTTCGGCTTTCCGGGCAGCTTATGTGATCGCTGGACTGCGTGAAGGGCCTGTTCGAGGCGGACCGGGCCCGGAGAGCGCGCGGGAAAGGCAACGACGCCTGCCCAGGCGTCCGGTCGGGGACAGGGCAGGCGTCGTTCGGTGTTCCGTACGCCGTTGTACGGGACGTTCTTCGGGGTGCCGTCAGACCGCCAGTGCGCGGTCGGTCGGACGGATCGGGGCCGGCAGGTCGCTGGCACCGGTCAGGAACCGGTCGACACCGCGGGCGGCCGAACGGCCCTCCGCGATCGCCCACACGATGAGGGACTGGCCGCGGCCGGCGTCACCGGCGACGAACACACCCGGCACGTTGGTCTGGAAGTCGGCGTCGCGGGCGATGTTACCGCGTTCGTCGAGGTCCAGGCCGAACTGCTCCACCAGGCCGTTCTCCTGGTCGGTGCCGGTGAAGCCCATGGCGAGGGTGACCAGCTGGGCGGGGATCTTGCGCTCGGTGCCCGGCTTGGAGGTCAGCTTGCCGTCGACGAACTCGACCTCGGCCAGGTGCAGCCACTGGACGTTGCCGTCCTCGTCGCCCTCGAAGTGGGTGGTGGAGGCGGAGTAGATCCGCTCGCCGCCCTCCTCGTGGGCCGAGGTGACCTTGTACAGGATCGGGAAGGTCGGCCAGGGCTGGTTGGTCGGGTGCCGCTCGTCGTTCGGGCGGGGCATGATCTCCAGCTGGGTGACGGAGGCCGCGCCCTGGCGGTGGGCGGTGCCCACGCAGTCCGCGCCCGTGTCACCGCCGCCGATGACGACGACGTGCTTGCCCTCGGCCGAGACCGGCGCGGTGACGTAGTCGCCCTCCTGGACCTTGTTGGCCAGCGGCAGGTACTCCATCGCCTGGTAGATGCCCTTGAGCTCGCGTCCGGGGACGGGCAGGTCACGGGCGGTGGTGGCGCCGGCGGCGATGACGATCGCGTCGTAGCGCTTCTTCAGGTCGCGGGCGTTGATGTCGCGGCCGATCTCGACGCCGGTGCGGAAGCGGGTGCCCTCCGCGCGCATCTGCTCGATACGGCGGTTGATGTGCCGCTTCTCCATCTTGAACTCGGGGATGCCGTACCGCAGGAGGCCTCCGATGCGGTCCGCGCGCTCGTAGACGGCGACCGTGTGGCCGGCCCGGGTCAGCTGCTGGGCGGCGGCGAGACCCGACGGGCCCGAGCCGATGACCGCGACCGTCTTGCCGGACAGGCGCTCCGGGATCTGCGGGGCGACGTCCCCGGTCTCCCACGCCTTGTCGATGATCGAGACCTCGACGTTCTTGATGGTGACCGGCGGCTGGTTGATGCCGAGCACGCACGCCGACTCGCAGGGGGCCGGGCAGAGGCGACCGGTGAACTCCGGGAAGTTGTTGGTCGCGTGCAGCCGCTCCTGGGCCGCGGCCCAGTCCTCGCGGTAGGCGTAGTCGTTCCACTCGGGGATCAGGTTCCCCAGCGGACAGCCGTTGTGGCAGAACGGGATGCCGCAGTCCATGCACCGGCTGGCCTGCTTGCTGATGATCGGCAGCAGGGAGCCGGGGACGTAGACCTCGTTCCAGTCCTTGACGCGCTCACCGACGGGACGGGTCTTGGCGACCTCGCGGCCGTGGTTCAGGAAGCCCTTCGGATCAGCCATTGGTCGCCGCCTCCATCATCTTCTCGGTGATCTCGGTCTCGGAGAGACCGGCTCGCTCGGCGGCGTCCTTGGCGGCGAGCACTGCCTTGTACGTGCTGGGGATGATCTTGCTGAACCGCGCCGCGGCCCGGTCCCAGTCGGCGAGCAGCTTCTCGGCGACCGTGGAGCCGGTCTCCTCGGCGTGGCGGCGCACCACGTCGTGCAGCCACTGCTTGTCCGCCTCGTCCAGCGCCTCGACCGACCCGGCGTTGCCGGCGTTGACGTTGTCGCGGTCGAGGTCGATGACGTAGGCGATGCCGCCGGACATGCCCGCCGCGAAGTTGCGGCCGGTCGGGCCGAGGACCACGGCGCGACCGCCGGTCATGTACTCGCAGCCGTGGTCGCCCACGCCCTCGGAGACGACCAGCGCGCCGGAGTTGCGCACGCAGAACCGCTCACCGGTACGGCCGCGCAGGAACAGCTCGCCGCCGGTGGCGCCGTAGCCGATGGTGTTGCCCGCGATGGTCGAGTACTCGGCGAGGTGGTCGGCGGCCCGGTCCGGGCGGACGACCACACGGCCGCCGGAGAGGCCCTTGCCGACGTAGTCGTTGGCGTCGCCCTCCAGGCGCAGCGTGACGCCGCGCGGCAGGAAGGCGCCGAAGGACTGGCCGGCGGAGCCGGTGAAGGTGATGTCGATGGTGTCGTCGGGCAGGCCCGCACCGCCGAACTTCTTCGTCACCTCGTGGCCGAGCATGGTGCCGACCGTGCGGTTGATGTTGCGGATGGCGACCTGGGCGCGCACCGGCTGGGCCTCGGTCGCGTCGTTCGCGGCCAGGGCGTCGGCGGCGAGCTTGATCAGCTCGTTGTCCAGGGCCTTCTCCAGGCCGTGGTCCTGCTCGATCAGCCGGTGGCGCACCGCGCCCTCGGGCAGGTCGGGCACGTGGAACAGCGGCTCCAGGTCCAGGCCCTGCGCCTTCCAGTGGTCGACAGCGCGCTCGACGTCCAGCATCTCGGCGTGGCCGACGGCCTCCTCGATGGAGCGGAAGCCCAGCTCGGCCAGCAGCTCGCGGACCTCCTCGGCGATGAACTGGAAGAAGTTCACCACGTACTCGGCCTTGCCGGCGAAGCGTTCACGCAGGACCGGGTTCTGGGTGGCGATGCCGACCGGGCAGGTGTCCAGGTGGCAGACGCGCATCATGACGCAGCCGGAGACGACGAGCGGCGCGGTGGCGAAACCGAACTCCTCGGCGCCGAGCAGCGCGGCGATGACCACGTCACGGCCGGTCTTCAGCTGACCGTCGGTCTGGACGACGATGCGGTCGCGCAGGCCGTTGAGCAGCAGGGTCTGCTGGGTCTCGGCGAGGCCGAGCTCCCAGGGGCCGCCCGCGTGCTTCAGCGAGGTCAGCGGGGAGGCACCCGTACCGCCGTCGTGACCGGAGATCAGGACCACGTCCGCGTGCGCCTTGGAGACACCCGCGGCGACCGTGCCGACGCCGACCTCCGACACCAGCTTCACGTGGATACGTGCCGCCGGGTTGGCGTTCTTGAGGTCGTGGATCAGCTGGGCGAGGTCCTCGATGGAGTAGATGTCGTGGTGCGGCGGCGGGGAGATCAGGCCGACACCCGGCGTCGAGTGACGGGTCTTGGCCACCCACGGGTAGACCTTGTGGCCGGGCAGCTGGCCGCCCTCGCCGGGCTTGGCGCCCTGGGCCATCTTGATCTGGATGTCGTCCGCGTTGACCAGGTACTCGGAGGTGACACCGAAGCGGCCGGAGGCGACCTGCTTGATCGCCGATCGGCGCGCGGGGTCGTACAGGCGCTCCGGGTCCTCGCCGCCCTCACCGGTGTTGGACTTGCCGCCCAGCTGGTTCATGGCGATGGCGAGGGTCTCGTGCGCCTCCTTGGAGATGGAGCCGTACGACATGGCGCCCGTCGAGAACCTCTTGACGATCTCGCTCACGGGCTCGACCTCGTCGATGGAGATCGGCTCGCGGTCGGACTTGAAACCGAACAGGCCGCGCAGCGTCATCAGGCGCTCGGACTGCTCGTTCACACGGGACGTGTACTTCTTGAAGATGTCGTAGCGGCCCGAGCGGGTGGAGTGCTGCAGGCGGAAGACCGTCTCCGGGTCGAACAGGTGCGGCTCGCCCTCGCGGCGCCACTGGTACTCGCCGCCGATCTCCAGCGCGCGGTGCGCCGGGGCGATTCCGGAGGCCGGGTAGGCCTTGGCGTGGCGGGCGGCGACCTCCTTGGCGATGACGTCGATGCCGACGCCGCCGATCTTGGTGGTGGTGCCGTTGAAGTACTTCTCGACGAAGGCCTCGTCCAGGCCGACGGCCTCGAAGACCTGGGCGCCGCGGTAGGAGGCGACGGTGGAGATGCCCATCTTGGACATGACCTTCAGCACGCCCTTGCCGAGGGCGTAGATCAGGTTCTTGATGGCCTTCTCCGGCTCCAGGCCGTTCAGGAAGGTCCCGGCGCGCAGCAGGTCCTCGACCGACTCCATCGCCAGGTACGGGTTGACGGCGGCGGCGCCGTAGCCGATCAGCAGGGCGACGTGGTGGACCTCGCGGACGTCGCCGGCCTCGACCAGCAGGCCCACGTGGGTGCGCTGCTTGGTGCGGATGAGGTGGTGGTGGACGGCCGCGGTGAGCAGCAGCGACGGGATCGGCGCGTGCTCGGCGTCGGAGTGGCGGTCCGACAGGACGATCAGGCGGGCGCCGTTGTCGATGGCGGCGTCGGCCTCGGCGCAGATCTCCGCGATGCGCGCGGCGAGGGCGTCACCGCCGCCGGAGACCCGGTACAGGCCGGACAGGGTCGCGGCCTTGAAGCCGGGCATGTCGCCGTCGGCGTTGATGTGGATGAGCTTGGCCAGCTCGTCGTTGTCGATCACCGGGAAGGGCAGGGTGACCGAGCGGCAGGAGGCGGCCGTCGGGTCGAGCAGGTTGCCCTCCGGGCCCAGCGACGAGCGCAGGGAGGTGACCAGCTCCTCGCGGATCGCGTCCAGCGGCGGGTTGGTGACCTGCGCGAACAGCTGGGTGAAGTAGTCGAAGAGCAGGCGCGGGCGCTCGGACAGGGCCGCGATCGGCGAGTCGGTGCCCATGGAGCCGATCGGCTCGGCGCCGGTGCGGGCCATCGGCGCGAGGATGACGCGCAGCTCCTCCTCGGTGTAGCCGAAGGTCTGCTGGCGGCGGGTGACCGAGGCGTGGGTGTGGACGATGTGCTCGCGCTCGGGCAGGTCGCCCAGCTCGATCTCGCCGGCCTCCAGCCACTCGGCGTACGGCTTCTCGGCGGCGAGGGCCGCCTTGATCTCGTCGTCCTCGATGATGCGGTGCTCGGCGGTGTCGACGAGGAACATCCTGCCGGGCTGCAGCCGGCCCTTGCGGACGACCTTGGCCGGGTCGATGTCGAGGACGCCGACCTCGGAGCCGAGGACGACGAGGCCGTCGTCGGTGACCCAGTAGCGGCCGGGGCGCAGGCCGTTGCGGTCGAGCACGGCGCCGACCTGGGTGCCGTCGGTGAAGGTGACGCAGGCGGGGCCGTCCCAGGGCTCCATCATCGTGGAGTGGAACTGGTAGAAGGCACGCCGGGCCGGGTCCATCGAGTCGTGGTTCTCCCACGCCTCCGGGATCATCATCAGCACGGAGTGCGGCAGCGAGCGGCCGCCCAGGTGCAGCAGCTCCAGCACCTCGTCGAAGGAGGCGGAGTCGGAGGCGTCCGGCGTGCAGACCGGGAAGATCCGCTCCAGCTTCTCCTGCGGCCCGAACAGGTCGGAGACCAGCTGGGACTCGCGGGCGCGCATCCAGTTGCGGTTGCCCTTGACCGTGTTGATCTCGCCGTTGTGCGCGACGAAGCGGTACGGGTGGGCGAGCGGCCACGACGGGAAGGTGTTGGTGGAGAACCGGGAGTGCACGAGCGCGATCGCGGAGGCGAAGCGGCGGTCGGACAGGTCCGGGAAGAAGGGCTCCAGCTGGCCGGTGGTCAGCATGCCCTTGTAGACGATGGTGCGCGCGGAGAGCGACGGGAAGTAGACACCGGTCTCGCGCTCGGCGCGCTTGCGCAGCACGAAGGCCTTGCGGTCCAGCGCGATGCCCTCGCCGGCGCCGTCGGCGACGAAGATCTGCCGGAAGGCCGGCATGGTGGAGCGGGCGGTGGCGCCGAGCAGCTCGGGCGCGACCGGGACCTCGCGCCAGCCGAGGACGGTGAGGCCCTCCTCGTCGGCGATCGTCTCGATCTTCGAGACGGCGTCCGCGATCCCCTCCTCCGGCAGGAAGGCGATGCCTACCGCGTAGGAGCCCGCCGCGGGAAGGTCGAATCCGGCCACCTCACGGAAGAAGGCGTCGGGCACCTGGGAGAGGATGCCGGCGCCGTCGCCCGAGTCGGGCTCGGAGCCGGTGGCACCGCGGTGCTCCAGGTTGCGCAGGACGGTGAGTGCCTGCTCGACCAGCGTGTGGGACGCCTCGCCGGTGAGGGTGGCGACGAAACCGACGCCACAGGCGTCGTGTTCGTTGCGGGGGTCGTACATACCCTGCGCAGCAGGGCGAGCATCCATGAACGACCAGTTCTGGCCATTCGCAGAGTGCTGGGACGGCTGGCGCGGCGTACGCATCGGCTCTCCCGTCGTCGTCATGAGGCATGTGGCAAGTGCCGAGGGACGACGTTGGCCCTCTGCGTGATCTCAAAATTTCGTGCAGGTTACATGATGGGACGGTTCTCGGGAACCGGATAGGCCGTTCCAACATGCGGACGCCACGGGGTCCGTGGCGCAGACGCCGCACGGTGGCGGCGGGGTGCCGCGCGGGGCGGCGGAGTGCCGTTCATGGCGGCGGTCGCCGCGTGATCGCGGCAGGGTGCCGCGCGGTCGCGGCGGGACCGCGCGTGACGGCCCGGATGCCGCGCGGTGGCGGCGAACGTGTGAGGGGGACCGGACGGACGTGATCGGTCGGATCGGTGTCCGGCGGCCCGGCGGGGGGCGGGGGGAGCGTCTTCACTCACCCCGCGGGGTGCGGCAGGCGTCATTGCCCACAGCGCTTACGGCTCATGCCCGGTGGTCACACGGTCGAAACCAGCGAGTAACGGGCTTTCTCGGCTACTTATGCGGCCCAACGCATAAGTACCGGCGGCGCTATCCTACGGCCGTTCCGAACAGGGTACCCAGGGCGTATGTCACACCGGCGGCCGCGCCGCCCAGCGCGAGCTGCCTGAGGCCGCTGTACCACCAGCTCCGCGCGGTCACCTTGGCCACCACGGCACCGCACCCGAAGAGCCCGGCGAGGGCCAGCAGCACGGTGGGCCACAGCGCGCTCGCGCCGAGCAGGAACGGCAGCACGGGCAGCAGGGCGCCGAGGGCGAAGGACCCGAAGGAGGAGACGGCGGCGACCAGCGGCGAGGGCAGATCGCCGGGGTCGATGCCCAGCTCCTCGCGGGCGTGGATCTCCAGGGCCTGCTCGGGATCCCTGGACAGCTGCCGCGCGACCTCCCGGGCCAGGTCGGGCTCCACGCCCCGGGCGACGTACAGCGCCGCGAGCTCGTCCTCCTCGTCCTGGGGGTGCTTGCGCAGCTCACGGCGCTCGACATCGAGCTCGGCCTCGACCAGCTCCCGCTGGGAGGCCACCGACGTGTACTCGCCGGCCGCCATGGAGAAGGCACCCGCCGCCAGCCCGGCGAGCCCGGTGATGACAATGGTCTGCTGGCTCACGGATCCGCCGGCCACACCGGTCATCAGGGCGAGGTTGGAGACGAGTCCGTCCATGGCGCCGAAGACGGCGGGACGCAGCCAGCCGCCGTTGACATCGCGGTGCGTGTGGTTGTCGCGGTGCGCTTCGTGCAGCGCGGCCTGGGTCTCGATGATGGCCATGCGGGCCCCCCGGATAGCTTAGCCAAAGCTAACTTTGGACGAGTTCTACTTTTCGACACCACTGAACCTACGCCCCTTCCTCCCCTCCCGCCAGCAAGGAAAGGCTCGGCTAACCTGCACCTTTACCCGCTTTGCTCATCCGTGCATGATCTTGCTCAGTTGCCAAGCGGGTGACTTCGAGGCCCGGAGGCTCGCCGGGGCGCGCCCCGTGGCACACATCCGCAAAGCGCGTTCCCGGCCCCGAAGGAGTCCGCCCATGGCATCGATCGCCTGCACTCCCCCGGTTCCGGCGCCCGACGGCGCCGTCGGGCTCCGCGAGAGGGCCCGCGGCGCGCTGCTCGGCCTGGCCGTCGGGGACGCGCTGGGAGCGCCCGCGGAGAACCTCAAGCCGTCCGAGATCCGCGCTCGTTGGGGCCGCATCACGGGATACGTGGCCGAGACCCCGTGCGGCACGGACGACACGGAGTACGCGATCTTCTCGGGCCTGCTGCTCGCCCGTCACGGGTCGGCACTCACCCCGGCACATGTGGAGGCGGCCTGGCACGAGTGGATCGCCGACCGGGCCGAGGGTCCCTTCCGGGGCGCCGGCTTCAGCGAGCGCGGCACCCTGGAGAACCTGCGCCGGGGCCTCGCCGCCCCCATCTCGGCCCAGCACCGGCACGCCTGGAGCGACGGTCTGGCCATGCGGGCGGCCCCCTTCGGCGTCTTCGCCGCCGGCCGCCCCGCCGAAGCGGCCCGCCTGGTGGCGATCGACGGTTCGGTGAGCCACGAGGGCGAGGGCATCTACGGCGGCCAGGCGGTCGCGGCAGCGGTGGCGGCGGCGATGACGGGCGCCCCGGTCCCGGTGGTGATCGCCTCCGCCCTCGCGGTGATCCCCGAGGACTCCTGGACGGCGCGCTCCCTGCGCCGGGCGGTGGCCGTCGCCCACCGCGGCGAACGCGCGGTCCGCTCCGCGGTCGTCATCGGCGGCTATCCCTGGACCGACCTGGCTCCCGAGGCGGTCGCCCTGGCCTTCGGCGCGTACGCGGCGGCCGACGGCGACTTCGTCCAGGCCGTCCTGACGGCCGTCAACATGGGCCGCGACGCCGACACGACGGGGGCGGTGGCCGGCGCCCTGTCCGGCGCGACCCACGGCATCTCCACGATCCCCGCCCACTGGGCCGGCCCCATCGGCCCCGCCCGCGGCCGCTGCCTGCCGTCCATGGCGGGCCACCACGTCCTGGACGTGGCCGAGCTGCTGGTCCCGGGGGAGGACGGTAAGTGGGGGGTGGGGGCGGTCCTGCCAGGGACGCTTGCAGGGGCGCTTGCTGAGGTGCTTCCCGGGGTGTCGCAGGACGGGGTACCGGCGGAGGTGCCCGTGGGCGAGACGGGGGGCAGGGGGCGGAGCCCCCTGGTTGGGGCGGGGAACTCCGGGCACCCGGATGGCGAGGGTCAGTCATGACAGCGCACCGGATCGAGGGGCTGCTGCTCGGCCTCGCCGCGGGCGACGCCGCCGGCTGGCCGGCAGCACGGCACCGGGCCGGCCGTATGCCCGAGTGGACCCGCCGCCTCACCCGCGAACTGGACACCTTCGCCGAGCAGAACGCCACCACCACCCTCCCGGTACCGATCGCCCTCAACCAACCCCCCGAACCCCTCCGGCTCGGCCCCTCGGACGACGCCGAATGGGCGGCCTTCGCCGCGGAGGCGGTCCTGCGGGCCGGCGACGACGACGCCCTCGGCGACCTCGGCCGGGAGCGCCGTACCCGCGCCGCCATCGACCTCACCTGGACCGCCGTGGCCGCGGAGGTCGCCGCCGCGGCGGACCGCGCCCCCGAGATCGAGTCCGCCGTGCTCCCCCTGCGCGCCCGCATCTCCGTCCGCGCGGGCCTCGGCAACCTCGCCACCGGCCTGCGCCCGCCCGCCACCGGCCACGACAACCCGCACTACTTCGACGACGCCGCCTGCGTCCGCGCCTGCGTCCTCGCCGTCGCCCACCCCGGCGACCCCGAACGCGCCGCCGCCCTCGCCGAGTTCGACGCCCGCTACACCCAGGACGGCGACGGCGTGCACGGCGCCCGTGCCATGGCCGCCGCGCTCGCGCTCGCCCTCACCGGCGCGCAGACGCACACCTGCGTGACCGCCGCGCTCGCCGAACTCCCGCCCGGCACCGAGATCGGCCGCAACGCCCGTCACGCGCTCGCCCTCGCCGCGGACAGCGACTCCGCCTTCGCCCTCGTCCCGCTGCTCGAGCACCAGATCGTGGACCACGTCTACAGCTACGGCATCGCCGCCGCCGAGACCGTTCCGGTCGCCCTCGCCCTCGCCACCGCCGCCCACGGCCGTATCGCCGAGGCCGTACCCGCCGCCGCCTGTCTGTCCCGGGTCGCCGACTCCGCCCCCGCCCTCGCGGGCGCCCTCACCGGAGCCCTCGGCGGCGGCGCGGCCATCCCGCAGACCTGGCGGGACGCCTGCCGCACCCTGTCCGGCTGCGCCCTGCCCCGCCTCGCCGACACCGACCTGGTGGAACTCGCCGGACTCCTGGAAGCCGCACAACCGGCCCGCCCAGGAGGATGATTCGGGGCATGACGCCCAAGGAGTCCAAAGGACTCAAAGAACAAGAAAGCGGCCGATCACCCCTGCTCGGGCTCGAGGACCGGATCACCGGCGCCCTCGTCGGAGCCGCCGTCGGCGACGCCCTCGGCGGCCCGGTCGAGGGGTACTCCCCCGACCAGATCACCGAGCGCCACGGCGGCCGCGTCCACGGCATCGTCGGCCCCTGGCACGGCGACGCCTGGCGCACCGCCCGCCCCCTCGCCCCGTACCACAAGGGCGACGGCCACGTCACCGACGACACCCTGATGACCCATGCGCTGGTCCGGGTCTACGCCCGCGTCCGCGACCACCTCGACGCGTACGCCGTGGCCGACCACCTGGTCCCGGACCTGATGACGAACCCGCGCTGGATCCCGGAGCTGGAGACCGAGACCCTGCCGCTGCACCGCCTCTTCCTCGCCGAGAAGTGGCTCGTGGCGCGGCTCTCCTACGGTCACGCCGACCCCCGGGAGGCGGGCGTCGGCAACATCGTCAACTGCGGCGCGGCGATGTACATGGCCCCCGTCGGCCTGGTCAACGCGGCCAACCCGGCCGCCGCCTACGCCGAGGCGCTGGACATCGCCGGTGCGCACCAGTCGTCGTACGGCCGCGAGGCGGCCGGTGTCCTCGCCGCGGCCGTCGCCGCCGCCGCGACCCCGGGCGCGACCCCGGACTCGGTCGTCACCGCGTGCCTGGCCCTGGCGAAGGACGGCACGCGCGAGGCGATCGAGAAGGTCTGCGAAGTGGCCCGCGACCACAGCGACTTCGAGACGGCGCTACGGCCGCTGCGCGCGGCGGTGGCCCCGTACGACACCGTCGGCCCGGACTACCGCGCCCCTTCGCTCGCCGCCCGCCGTCCCTCCCGGCTGCACGCGATCGAGGAACTGCCCATCGCCCTCGGCATGGTGCTGGTCTCGGGCGGCGACTACCGGCACGCCGTGCTCGGCGCGGTCAACTACGGCCGCGACTGCGACTCGATCGCGACGATGGCCGGTGCCCTGACGGGTGCCCTGGGCTCGCCCGTCCCGGAGGACTGGGCGAAGACGGTGGCGGAGGCCAGCCGGCTGGACCTGTGGGAGCCGGCCCGCACGCTCGCCGAGGTCGCGCGGGAGGTCTTCCATCGGGACGTGCGCCGGCGGCGCGCCCACGAGCGGGCGTTCACGGCCCTCGGAGGCACCGCATGCTCCGACTGACCTGGGTCCAGCCGGAGGACCTGCTCGGCCACGAGCTCCGCCAGGCCCGGCTGGACGGACGGGAGCCGTCGGCGATCGAGGCACGCTGGCGGGCCGCGGGCGGCCCGGACGCACCGGACCGGGCGGGCGCGTCCGCGCACGGCGTCTCACGGTATCTGCGCCTCCTGGCAGAGGATCTCCTGGACGAGCTGGCCGACCTCCCCAGCGGCCTGTCCCACGACGAGCCGACCGACCTGGCCCGCATCAAGTCCCTGTGCCCGGACTGGCCGGACGCGCCGGCGCGGGCGAGCGCGACCAACACCCGGCCGGCACCGGCTCGGGAAGCCCTCGAAGCCGCCTGGCTCGGCCGGGCCATCGGCTGTCTCCTCGGCAAACCCGTCGAAAAGCTCCCCCTCGACGGCATCCGCGCCCTCGCCCGGGCAGCCGGCAACTGGCCCCTCGGCACGTACTTCACAGCCCACGGCGTCCCGGAGGAGCTCCTCGCCGAGCACCCCTGGAACCGTCGCTCGGCCCCCACCTCCCTCGCCGAGAACATCGACGGCATGCCGGAGGACGACGATCTCGACTACCCCCTCCTGAACCTCCTGCTCCTCCGCCGTCACGGAAGAACCTTCAGCACCGCGGACGTGGCCCGGCTCTGGCTGGACGAACTCCCGCCCGGCCGCACCTTCACCGCCGAACGCGTCGCCTGCCGCAACCTCCTCACCGGCATCGAACCCCCGCACACCGCCCGCCACCGCAACCCCTTCCGCGAGTGGATCGGCGCCCGGATCCGCGCCGATGTGCACGGCTGGACCAACCCCGGCGACCCGGCCGCCGCCGCCGAACAGGCACACCGCGACGCGGTCCTCACCCACACCGCCAACGGCGTCTACGCGGCGATGTTCACGGCCGCCGTCATCGCCACCGCCGCCACCGGGGGCCAGGACGTCCACGCCTGCCTGCGCGCCGGCCGCCGGGTCATCCCGCCCCGCTCCCGGCTCGCGGGGGCGATCGACCACGCGGTCCGGCTGGCCGATCAGCACGGGGACTTCGACGACGTCGTGGACGAGCTCCACGCCCGCTACTGCCCCGCCCACCACTGGGTGCACGCCATCCCCAACACCGCCCTGCTCACCGCCGCCCTCACCCACGCGGACGGCGACTTCACCGGCTCCGTCTGCCGTGCGGTGGCGGGCGGCCTGGACACCGACTCCAACGGCGCCACGGCCGGCAGCATCGCAGGGCTGCTCGCGGGCGACCCCACCGCGCTCCCCGGCCACTGGCGGGCCCCGCTGAAGAACCGGCTCGCCACCACCGTCGCCGACTTCGACGGCACCGGCTTCGACACCCTCGCCCATCTCACCCACCTGGAGGCGACCCGCCCATGACCCACATCGTCGTCCTCGGCAGCACCAACATGGACCTCGTCACCTATGTCGCGAAGGCCCCGCAGCGCGGCGAGACGGTGACGGGGCGGGAGTTCCACACGATCCCCGGCGGCAAGGGGTCCAACCAGGCGATCGCCGCGGCCCGCGCGGGCGCCACCGTCTCGATGATCGGCGCGGTCGGCAACGACGCCTTCGGCCTGCGGCTGCGCGACACCCTCGAACACTCGGGTGTGGACACCGACTTCCTGCGGACGGTCGAGGGCCCGTCCGGCACCGCGCACATCGTGGTGGACGACGAGGGCGCCAACTCCATCGTCGTCATCCCCGGCGCGAACGGCACCGTCGACCACCTCTCCCCCGGCGACGAGGGCCTGATCGCCTCCGCCGACGCCCTGCTGCTGCAGCTGGAGATCCCGCCGGCCGCGGTCGTCGCGGGCGCGCAGGCGGCGCGCCGGCACGGGATCCGCACCGTGCTCACCCCGTCGCCCGCCCAGCCGCTGCCGCCCGAACTCCTCGTCGCCACCGACCTGTTGGTGCCCAACGAGTACGAGGCGGTCACCCTCACCGGCCGCACCGACCCGCGCGAGGCCGCCCACGCCCTGCTGGAGCTGGTGCCGGAGGTCGTCGTCACCCTGGGCGCCACGGGCAGCCTCTACCTGGCCCGGGGCACCGACCCGCTGGTGATCCCGGCACCGAAGGTGACCGCCGTCGACTCCACGGGCGCCGGTGACACCTTCGTCGGCGCGCTCACGGTGGCCCTCGCCGAGGAGAAGCCGGTGCGGGAGGCCCTGTCCTGGGCGGCGGCCGCCGCGGCGATCTCCGTCCAGCGGGCCGGGGCGTCGGCGTCGATGCCGTACCGCCCGGAGATCGACGCCCAGTTCACCGCATGAGTACGACGACCCCGCCCCTGGCCGGTCTGCGGGTGCTGGACCTGGCGACCCTGTTCGCGGGCCCCATGGCCGCCACGCTGCTCGGTGACTTCGGCGCCGAGGTGATCAAGGTCGAGCATCCGCGGCGGCCCGACCCCTCCCGCGGGCACGGCCCGGCCAAGCACGGCGTCGGCCTGTGGTGGAAGGTGCTCGGCCGCAACAAGCGGACCATCACCCTGGACCTGTCCACGCCCGGCGGCCGTGCCACTCTGCTCCGGCTCGCCGCCACCGCCGACGTCGTGATCGAGAACTTCCGCCCGGGCACCCTGGAGAGGTGGGGCCTGGGCTGGGCGGAGCTGGCGGCCGCCAACCCCCGGCTGGTCCTCGCCCGGGTGACGGCCTTCGGCCAGTTCGGGCCGTACGCGCACCGCCCCGGCTTCGGCACGCTCGCCGAGGCCATGAGCGGCTTCGCCGCGATCACCGGCGAGCCGGACGCGCCGCCCACGCTCCCGCCCTTCGGGCTCGCGGACTCGGTCGCGGGCCTGGCGACCGCCTACGCCGTGCTCACCGCGCTGGCCGCACGGGGGCGCACCGGCGCCGGGCAGGTCGTCGACATGGCGATCACCGAGCCGATCCTGTCGGTGCTCGGCCCCCACGTCACCTGGTACGACCAGCTCGGCCACGTCCAGGAACGCACCGGCAACCGCTCCGCCAACAACGCCCCGCGCAACACCTACCGCACCGCCGACGGACACTGGGTCGCCGTCTCCACCTCGGCGCAGTCGGTCGCGGAGCGGGTGATGCGCCTGGTGGGGCGCCCGGAGCTGATCGAGGAGCCGTGGTTCGCCACCGGCGCCGACCGCGCCGCCCACGCCGACGTCCTGGACCGGGCGGTCGGTTCGTGGATCGCCGTCCGCAGCCGCGCCGAGGTGCTCGCGGCCTTCGAGAAGGCGGAGGCGGCGGCGGCCCCGGTCCAGGACGTCCGCGACGTCCTGGCCGACCCCCAGTACCAGGCTCTGCACACGGTCACTACCGTCGACGACCCCGAGCTGGGCCCGCTGCGCATGCAGAACGTCCTCTTCCGGCTCTCCGCGACGCCCGGCGCGATCCGCTGGGCGGGCCGCCCGCACGGCGCCGACACCGAGGCCGTGCTCACCGAGCTGGGCCTCACCCCGGCCGAGCTGCGCGCCCTGCGCGAGGAGGGCGCCCTGTGACCACCCACCCGCTCACCTGGCTGTACGTCCCGGGCGACCGCCCGCCCGTGGTGGCCAAGGCGCTGGCCGCGGGCGCCGACGTGGTGGTGATCGACCTGGAGGACGCGGTCGCGCCGGACCGCAAGGAGTACGCCCGCGCGGCCACGGCCGAGCTGCTCACCGGGCCCCCGCCGGTCCCGGTCCACGTCCGCGTCAACGCACTGGACAGCCCCTGGTCCGCCGGCGACCTGGCCGCCCTGGCCGCGCTCCCCGGCCTGGCGGGCCTGCGGCTGCCCAAGGTGACCGGTCCGGCCGAGATCGGCCAGGTCGCCGCGGCCACCCCCGTGCCGCTGTACGCCCTGCTGGAGACGGCCCTCGGGATCGAGCACGCCTACGCCATCGCCACCGCCCACCCCGCCCTGCGGGGCATCGCCCTCGGCGAGGCGGACCTGCGGGCCGACCTGGGGGTGCGGGCCGACGCGGGCCTCGACTGGCCGCGCTCCCGGGTGATCGTCGCCGCCCGAGCGGCCGGCCTCGCCCCACCGCCCCAGTCGGTCCACCCCGACATCCGCGATCTGGACGGCCTCGCCGCCTCCTGCGCCCACGGCCGTTCCCTCGGCTTCCTGGGCCGCGCCGCCATCCACCCCCGCCAGCTGCCGGTGATCGAACGGGCCTACCTGCCCACCCCGGCGGAGATCGAACACGCGGAGACGATCCTCACGGCAGCGGCCGCGCGCGAAGGTGCCCAGGCCCTCCCCGACGGCCGCTTCATCGACGCGGCGGCGGTGGCCATGGCCCGGCGAACCGTGTCGCTGGCGTGCAGGAACCGGTTTTCTCCGCCGCACGCCGAGGGCGCCCGGAAAGAACTCCGGGCGCCCTCGGTGCCGTAGAACCAGCCCTCAGCTCTTCTTGGTCGCCGACTCGGCGTCGTCCTTGGCCTCCACGGCTTCCGCGGCCTCCACGGCCTCCGGCTCGGCCTTGTCCTCGGCCTCGGCCTCGTCGGCACCTTCCGTACCGTCGGCCGAACCGTCGGAGACACCGGGCTCGACGACGGCCTCACGACCGGGCCGCTTCTTCGACGACACCACGATGTACGTCACCGCCAGCAGGAAGACGATCAGCGCGGTCCAGTCGTTCAGGCGCAGGCCCAGGATGTGGTGCGCGTCGTCCACGCGCATGTACTCGATCCACCCGCGGCCCACGCAGTAGGCGGCGACGTACAGGGCGAAGGCCCGGCCATGGCCCAGCCGGAAGCGGCGGTCGGCCCAGATGACCAGGAGCGCCACGCCGACGCACCACAGGGACTCGTACAGGAAGGTCGGGTGGTAGTAGCCCGGCACCCGGCCGCCCTCGGAGGAGGTGATGTGCAGGGCCCAGGGAACATGCGTCTCCCGGCCGTACAGCTCCTGGTTGAACCAGTTGCCCCAGCGGCCGATGGCCTGCGCGAAGGCGATGCCGGGCGCGACGGCGTCGGCGTACGCCGGCATCGGGATGCCCCGGCGGCGCGCGCCGATCCACGCGCCGAGCGCGCCGAGCGCGATCGCGCCCCAGATGCCCAGGCCGCCCTGCCACACCTTGAAGGCGTCCACCCAGTCACGGCCCGGGCTGAAGTACAGCTCGTAGTCCGTGATCACGTGGTAGAGCCGGCCGCCGACCAGGCCGAAGGGCACCGCCCAGACCGCGATGTCGGCGACCGTGCCGGCTCGCCCGCCGCGGGCGATCCAGCGCTTGTTGCCGAGCCAGACGGCGACGAAGACGCCGATGATGATGCAGAAGGCGTAGCCGCGCAGCGGGATGGGGCCGAGATACAGCACCCCGCGCGACGGGCTGGGAATGTAGGCAAGTTCCATGGCAAGTCCGACGCTACCGTGCCGGGCCGTGGGGACGGCAAGCGGCCCGGCTACGGGTCCATAACGGGGGCGGGGGAAAAGCGGTCGCGCAAGGAAGATCCTTACCCCTGGTCGGCCGCCTCCACCATCTGCTTGAGCTTGGCCGGGGTCAGGGTCTGGTCCTGGTAGATGTTCTTCCCGCCGAGCAGGACCGTGGGCGTGGAGCTGAAGCCGCCGGTCTGGAAGGCCTTGTGGGCCTTGTTCACCCAGCTGTCGTGGGTGCCGTCCTTGACGCACTTCTGGAAGGCGGGGGTGTCCAGGCCGCCGACCTTGCCGGCCAGGCCGATCAGCTTGGCGTTGTCGCTGTACGCGTCGTCGGTCTCCTTGGGCTGGTTCGCGTACAGCACGTCGTGGTAGTCACGGAACTTTCCGGCGTCCTGGGCGCAGGCCGCGGCATTGGCGCCGCGCAGGGAGCCGGTGCCGCCGAGGTTGCCGTCGATCAGCCGGACCAGGTGGTACTCGATCCTGAGCTTGCCGGAGTCGACCAGCTGGTGGAGCGTCGGACGGTAGGCGATCTCGAAGGCCTGGCAGGCCGGGCAGCGGACGTCCTCCCAGACGGTGAGCGTCGATTTCGCGCCGTCCTTGCCGACCGGGATCGCGAGGCTGTCCTTGCCCTGCGCGCCCGAGGGCACCACGACGGGGCCCGCCTTGTTGCTGCCCTTGTTCTTGCCGGCGTTCGCGGCGATCACGCCGATCACCGCCGCGAGGCCCAGGATGCAGACGATGCTCGCGGTCACGATCAGCGTGCGGCGTCGCTTCTCCGTGGCCTTCTGCTTCTCGCGTTCGACCGCCAGCCGCTCCCGGGCGGTGCGCTTTCCGTCACGGTTCTTCTCGCTCACACCCCCAGAACGAACCGGGGAGGCGCAGCGCGCCTCCCCGGTCCCAGGTCCACCCGTTCGAGTGACCGAATCGTCCGTTGTGACTGACCGCAGTCGATTCTTACGTCTGGCTACGGTCAGTGATGGACGTCACGCCTGGCCGCGCACGCCCTTCGCCAGCTCTCCGGCCAGCTCGCGGACCGCCGCCACGCCGGCCGCGTGGTCCGGGGCGTCGAGCATCCGCTTCACGAACGCCGAGCCGACGATGACGCCGTCGGCGAAGCCGGCCACCTCGGCGGCCTGGGCGCCGTTGGAGACGCCGAGTCCGACGCAGACGGGCAGCTCGGTGCCGGTGGCGCGGGTGCGGGCGACCAGGTCCTGGGCCTGCGCGCCGACGGATTCGCGGGTGCCGGTGACGCCCATCAGCGAGGCGGCGTAGACGAAACCGCTGCCCGCCGCGGTGATCTGGGCGAGCCGCTCGTCCTTGCTGCTCGGCGCCACGACGAAGACGGTCGCGAGGCCGTGCTTCTCGGCGTGCTCCCGCCACAGCGCCGACTCCTGGACGGGCAGGTCGGGCAGGATGCAGCCCGCGCCGCCCGCCTCGGCGAGCTCGGCGGTGAACCGCTCGACGCCGTAGCGGTCGATGGGGTTCCAGTACGTCATGACGAGCACGGGCTTGCCGGTCGCCGCGTACGCCTCGCGGACCGTACGCATCACGTCGGCGATCCTGACCCCGCCGCGCAGGGCGATGTCGTCGGCGGTCTGGATGACCGGGCCGTCGAGGACGGGGTCGCTGTGCGGCAGGCCCACCTCCACGACATCCGCCCCGCCGTCGAAGACGGCCTTGATCGCCTCGATGCCGCCGTCCACGGTCGGGAACCCGGCCGGGAGGTAGGCGATGAGCGCGGACCGGCCCTCGGCCTTGGCGGTGGCCAGGGTGTCCGACAGCAGCCGGCCCTTCGTACTGTTCAACGCAGCCCCGCTCACTTGGCGTCCCCCTCGATCTCGGCGGTGTCGGCTTCGTCGGCGGCCACCTCGGCGTCGGTGTCGTACAGGCCGAAGTAGCGGGCGGCGGTGTCCATGTCCTTGTCGCCGCGGCCGGACAGGTTGACGACGATGAGGCCGTCCTTGCCCAGTTCCCTGCCGACCTCCAGGGCGCCGGCGAGGGCGTGGGCGCTCTCGATGGCCGGGATGATGCCCTCGGTGCGGGACAGCAGACGCAGCGCCTGCATGGCCGCGTCGTCGGTGATGGCGCGGTACTCGCCGCGGCCGGAGTCCTTGAGGTAGGAGTGCTCCGGGCCGATGCCGGGGTAGTCCAGACCGGCCGAGATGGAGTACGGCTCGGTGATCTGGCCCTCGTCGTCCTGCAGGACGTACGAGCGGGAACCGTGCAGGATGCCCGGCTCGCCCGCGGTCAGGGTGGCCGCGTGCTCGCCGGTCTCGATGCCGTGCCCGGCGGGCTCGCAGCCGATGAGCCGGACGCCCTCGTCGGGGATGAAGGCGTGGAAGAGGCCGATGGCGTTGGAGCCACCGCCGACGCAGGCGACGGCGGCGTCCGGGAGGCGCCCGGCGCGCTCCAGCAGCTGGCGGCGGGCCTCCACGCCGATGACCCGGTGGAAGTCGCGGACCATGGCGGGGAAGGGGTGCGGGCCGGCGACCGTACCGAACAGGTAGTGGGTGTGGTCGACGTTCGCGACCCAGTCGCGGAACGCCTCGTTGATGGCGTCCTTCAGGGTGCGGCTGCCGGACTTCACGGAGACGACCTCGGCGCCGAGCATGCGCATGCGGGCCACGTTCAGCGCCTGGCGCCTGGTGTCGACCTCGCCCATGTAGATGGTGCAGTCGAGGCCGAAGAGGGCACAGGCGGTGGCGGTCGCGACGCCGTGCTGGCCCGCGCCCGTCTCGGCGATGACCCGGGTCTTGCCCATCCGCTTGGTGAGCAGCGCCTGACCGAGGACGTTGTTGATCTTGTGGGAGCCGGTGTGGTTGAGGTCCTCGCGCTTGAGGAACACGCGAGCGCCACCCGCTTCCGCGGCAAAGCGCGGGACCTCGGTGAGGGAGCTGGGGCGGCCGGTGTAGTTGACCATCAGGTCGTCGAGTTCCCGGGCGAACTCGGGGTCGTGCTTGGCCTTGTCGTACTCGACGGCGACCTCGTCCACGGCGGCGACGAGGGCCTCCGGGATGAACTTGCCGCCGAACGCGCCGAAGTAGCCTTCGGCCGTGGGGACTTGACCCTGTGGGTCGGGGAAGAAGAAGTTGCTGGGCATGCCGAACCTCACGGTGAGTGCGTGGAAAGACACTATTCGCCGTGGGGGCGGAGCTTGTCGTACGACCTCAGGCCGTGTGTGGCTGGTCGCGCCCACGCGACGGAGTCGCATGGGCGGATACAGCCCCGCGCCCCTTTGGGGCGCGCTGCCATCGACGTCCGTTCACCTGCCCGGGTTCGTCACCGATGACGTAACGCACGCGACGACCGTGGACACGCCTCGCCGGGGCGCGGCAGCCCCTCGGGCGGCAGCCGCGCGCCAGGCGGGCGTACCGGTCGACGGTCGTCACGGTGAGAGTCATCGGGATCAGCCTACCGGGTGATCAGCCCCGGCCGTGCCGCAGCGCGGGATGTTCACCCGCGGCGACCAGGTCGGCCACGGCGGTCTTGGGGTCCCGCCCGGTGACCAGGGACTCGCCGACCAGGACCGCGTCGGCGCCGGCGTTGGCGTAGGCGATCAGGTCGTGCGGGCCACGGACGCCCGATTCGGCGACCTTGACGATGTGGTCCGGGATCTCCGGCGCGACCCGCTCGAACGTGCCGCGGTCGACCTCCAGCGTCTTCAGGTTGCGCGCGTTGACGCCGATGACCTTGGCGCCCGCGTCCACGGCCCGCTCGACCTCGTCCTCGTCGTGCACCTCGACGAGCGGGGTGAGCCCGATCGACACCGCGCGCTCGATCAGCGACTCCAGGGCCGGCTGGTCCAGGGCGGCCACGATCAGCAGCGCGAGGTCGGCGCCGTACGCCCGGGCCTCCCACAGCTGGTACGACGTGACGATGAAGTCCTTGCGGAGCACCGGGATGTCCACGCGCGCGCGAACGGCCTCCAGGTCGGCCAGCGAGCCGCCGAAGCGGCGCTGTTCGGTGAGGACCGAGATGACGGCCGCGCCGCCCCCCTCGTAGTCCGCGGCGAGCCCGGCCGGGTCGGCGATCGCCGCCAACGCGCCCTTGGAGGGGCTGGAGCGCTTGACCTCGCAGATCACCTTGACGCCGTCGCCCTTGAGCGCGGCCACCCCGTCCTTGGCGGCGGGAGCCTTGGCCGCGCGCTCCTTGAGCTCGTCGAGGCTGACGCGTGCCTGCCGCTCCGCGAGGTCGGCACGGACTCCGTCGATGATCTCGTCGAGCACACTCACGCGAGCGGCCCCCTTTCAGACGGTGGTTCCTTCAGGTTCTGAAAACCCGTGGTCACTGCGATGGTATCCGCCCCAGCGCGGACCCCTCGCATCCGGTGAACGCCGGTCCCACTACCTGGACGTTCCCGATGTGATCAAGGATGCAGCCAGCCTCCCGACGGCAGGTTCCGGACGGCGGTGAACACGAGGAGCAACGAGCCGATCGCCCACAGGTGCGCCGGCCGCGGCTCCAGCCGCACCGGCCGGCCGCGTACGGCGTGCACCACCCATACGGTCCACAGCACCGCGAAGCCCAGGCAGGCGGCCACGCCCAGCGCGTTGTCCCGCAGCGCGGTGAGGAGGTCGCCGTGGACGAGGGCGTGCGCGCTGCGCAGTCCACCGCAGCCCGGGCAGTACAGGCCGGTGAGCCGGTACAGCGGGCAGACGGGGTAGTGACCGGGTTCGTTCGGGTCGACGGCGCCCACGTACGCGAAGGCCCCGGCGACGGCCGCGAACAGCCCGACGGGGACGGCGAGCCGCCGCCACGCCGGCCCGGAGGGCACGGCCGGGTACGGGACGGTGGGCGCGACCGCGCGGCTCTCGGCGTTCACATGAACATTGTCCCCGGTGGGCGGGCACCACGCGCGCCCACGGCTGCCGGAGTCGTTCCCGGACAGCACGAGGGGCGGCCCGCACCTCTCCGGGTGCCGGGCCGCCCCTCGGCAAACGGTGTGTGCGCTCAGCTCTCCGCGCCGGCCGGCTCACCGGTCGTGAGGGGGGCGCCGACCATCTTCAGGGGCTTTGGGGTGTTGCCGAGACCCATGGCGCGCATGATGCCACCGACCACCGCCCCACCGAGGATGAGCGCCATGCCGGCCCAGAAGCCGACCGGCTGGCCCATCACCATGAAGGCGCCCGCGACCAGGAAACCGATGAAGGAAATGATGACACCGGTCCAGGCGGCCGGGGTGTGACCGTGGCCGTGGCTGCTGCCCGCCATGTCTGTGCTCCTCGTTGCTGTGTACGTGTCCCAGAAGAGCGGCGTACGTGTCGTACGGCTCCGAGCCCGCCCGTCACTGTCCGAGCCGGACGCTCTTCGTCCATTGTCCCGTACGGGTGCGCGTGCCGGACGTGGGGGTGGCGTCTGTTTCGCCACACCCGCGGCGAGCGTCAGGCTCCCGTCGGGTCCTCGCCCCGGTCCAGGGCCTTCCACATCTCCTCGGGACGTTCCGGGTCGACCGGGCGGGCCGTGCGGCGCGGACGGTCGGCGCCGCGCTCGTAGCGGCCGGACATGGCGGGCCACCGGCTGCCGTAGCGCAGCGCCAGCAGACCGGCCAGCAGGATCAGCAGGCCGCCCGCGGCCGCGACATAGGGCCAGCCGGTGTGGCTGAGCGCGGCGACGGTGGCGGAGGTGTCGCCGCTCGCCTGGGCGGCCTTCTTGTCCAGCGCGGAGCTGTCGGAGGCGGCCAGGAGCGCGGCGGCCACGATGCCGGCGCCGGAGAGGGCGAGCAGTCCGGCGACGACCAGGCGGCCCGCCCGTCGGACGGCGAAGACGGCGACGAGCGCGGCGAGGCCCACTATGGCGAGGGCCGCGGGGACACCCGTGACGTCGCTGCCCTTGACGGTGAGCGGGAACGCGCCGCCGGCGACCGTCGCGGTGCCCTCCGCCCAGCGCTGCCGGGTCGCGAGCAGCGCCACGGCAGCGCCGAGCGCACCGCACAGGAGGGCCACGGCGAGGCTCCGCCGGCCGGACCGGGCTGGCGCGGCGGCTTCGGTACGGGGGTGAGGTACGGCAGTCACGTACACCACTATCGCCTGAACCCCGGGCGAACCGACAGCCGGGTCCGTCAACCCATGGGCGCCCCAGATCTTCGATACGACGCGCCCAGGAACGGCACATGAATTCCCCAGGAAGGGCAAAGCAACGTTCACGCTTCAACATCCATCTTGTTGACGTGGCCCCGCCATCCGTACGTTCTGCGCCACCACGGCCCGACACCCCGTTCCGTGGTGGCACCGCGCACCCCCCACAGCCCTTCCCGGTTCACCCATCTCGTGGAGGACGTACGTTGCGCAGAACCATTTCCCTCACCGCCGTGGCCACCCTCGCCACGGCCGCTCTCGCCCTGGCCGCCCCCGTCGGCCAGGCGGCCCAGGCCACCACCTCGTCCCACGGCGTCGGCGTCGCGCACGCCTGCGCCGCCCCGACGAAGAAGGGCGAGATGGCCTGCAACGCCCTCAAGGTCACCTCGGGCACCCCGCAGTCGGCGCACGCCGAGAGCGGTCTGACCGCGGCCGCCGCACCCTCCGGCTACGGCCCCGCCTCGCTGCAGGCGGCGTACAACCTGCCCTCCGCGAGCGGCGGTTCGGGCCAGACGGTGGCGATCGTCGACGCCTACGACGACCCGAACGCCGAGTCCGACCTCGGCGTCTACCGCTCCCAGTACGGCCTGTCCGCCTGCACCACGGCCAACGGCTGCTTCAAGAAGGTGGACCAGAACGGCGGCACCAAGTACCCGCGCGGCAACTCCGGCTGGGCCGAGGAGATCTCCCTCGACCTCGACATGGTCAGCGCGGCCTGCCCGAACTGCAAGATCCTGCTGGTGGAGGCCAGTTCGTCCAGCATGACCAACCTGGGCACGGGCGTGAACACCGCCGTGAGGCTGGGCGCGAAGTTCGTCTCCAACAGCTACGGCGGCTCCGAGTCGTCCAGCGACGCGACCTACGACTCCAGCTACTTCAACCACCCGGGCGTGGCCATCACCGTCTCCTCCGGTGACAACGGCTACGGCGTCGAGTACCCGGCGGCGTCCAAGTACGTGACGGCGGTGGGCGGTACGTCCCTGACGACGGCCTCCAACAGCCGTGGCTGGACCGACACGGTGTGGAGCGGTGCGGGCTCCGGCTGCTCCTCCTACGACGCCAAGCCCAGCTGGCAGAAGGACTCCGGCTGTGCCAACCGCACGGTCGCGGACGTCTCGGCGGTCGCCGACCCCAACACCGGTGTCGCGGTGTACGACACCTACGGGCAGGGCTCCGGCTGGATGGTCTTCGGCGGCACCAGCGCCTCCTCCCCGCTGATCGCGGCGACCTACGCGCTGGCCGGCACCCCGTCCGCCGGCTCCTACCCGGCGTCCTTCCCGTACGCGCACACCTCGGCGCTGAACGACGTCACCAGCGGCTCCAACGGCAGCTGCGGCGGCTCGTACCTGTGCACCGGCACCACCGGGTACGACGGGCCGTCGGGACTCGGCACCCCGAACGGCACCGCCGCGTTCACCGGCTGAACTCTCCTATGAGCTGAGCCTGTTGGCCGTGTGCACCGCGCGGAGGACCGCCGCCGCCTTGTTGCGGCACTCCTGGTCCTCCGCCACCGGGTCGGAGTCGGCGACGATGCCGGCTCCGGCCTGCACGTATGCCGTGCCGTCCCGGAGCAGCGCCGTACGGATGGCGATCGCGGTGTCGGAGTCGCCCGCGAAGTCCAGATAGCCGACACAGCCGCCGTACAGGCCGCGCCGGGACGGCTCCAGTTCGTCGATGATCTGCATCGCGCGGGGCTTGGGGGCGCCGGAGAGGGTGCCCGCCGGGAAGCAGGCGGTCAGCACGTCGAAGGCGGTGCGGCCCTCGGCGACCTTGCCGGTGACGGTCGAGACGATGTGCATCACGTGCGAGTAGCGCTCGATGGACATGAAGTCGACCACCTCGACCGAGCCGGGCTCGCAGACCCGTCCCAGGTCGTTGCGGCCGAGGTCGACGAGCATCAGGTGCTCGGCGCGCTCCTTGGGATCGGCGAGCAGCTCCTCGGCGAGGGCCTGGTCCTGCTGCGGGGTGGTCCCGCGGGGCCGGGTGCCGGCGATGGGGTGGACCATCGCCCGCCCGTCCTCCACCTTCACCAGCGCCTCGGGGGAGGAGCCGACGACGTCGAAGCCCTCGAAGCGGAACAGGTACATGTACGGGGACGGGTTCGTGGCCCGCAGCACCCGGTAGACGTCCAGGGCGCTCGCGCTGCACGGGGTCTCGAAACGCTGGGACGGCACGACCTGGAAGGCCTCGCCCGCGCGGATGCGCTCCTTGATGTCCTCGACCGCCACCTGGAAGTCGGGGCCGCCCCACAGCGCGGTGTACTCGGGCAGCTCGGACGGCGGCAGCACGGCCGGGGGCTGGGCCACCGCGCGCGTGAGGTCGGCCTCCATGGCGTCGAGCCGGGCCACGGCGTCCGCGTAGGCCTCGTCCACGCCGGTGTCGAGGTCGTTGTGGTTGATCGCGTTGGCGATCAGCAGGACCGAGCCCTCCCAGTGGTCCATCACGGCGAGGTCGCTGGTCAGGAGCATGGTCAGCTCGGGCAGCCGCAGGTCGTCGCGCTCGCCCGGGCCGATCTTCTCCAGGCGGCGGACGATGTCGTAGCCCAGATAGCCGACCATGCCCCCGGTGAAGGGCGGCAGGCCGTCCTGGTGCGGGGTGTGCAGGGCCTGGATGGTGGCGTTCAGGGCCTTCAGCGGGTCGCCGTCGACCGGGACGCCGACCGGCGGGGTGCCGAGCCAGTGCGCCTGTCCGTCGCGTTCCGTCAGCGTCCCGGCGGACCGGACGCCGACGAACGAGTACCGGGACCAGGAGCGGCCGTTCTCCGCGGACTCCAGCAGGAAGGTGCCGGGGCGCTCGGCGGCCAGTTTGCGGTACAGCGCGACCGGGGTGTCGCCGTCGGCGAGGAGCTTGCGGGTCACCGGGATGACGCGCCGGTCGGTGGCGAGCTTGCGGAAGGTCTCGAGGTCCATGGCGGCCGACCTTACTGATCAGATGCCGGAGCGGCGGAACCGGCGTCGGTGTCGGCGTCCTTCAGGAGCACGTCCTCGTCGAAGCAGGTGCGCGCGCCGGTGTGGCAGGCCGCGCCCACCTGGTCGACCCTGACCAGGACGGTGTCGGCGTCGCAGTCCAGCGCGACCGACTTCACCCACTGGACGTGACCGGAGGTGTCGCCCTTGACCCAGTACTCCTGGCGGCTGCGCGACCAGTACGTGCAGCGGCCGGTGGTCAGCGTGCGGTGCAGCGCCTCGTCGTCCATCCAGCCGAGCATGAGCACCTCACCGGTGTCGTACTGCTGGGCGATGGCGGGCAGGAGGCCGTCCGCGCTGCGCTTGAGGCGGGCGGCGATCTCCGGGTCGAGGCTGCTGGGGGGGACACTGCGGCGCGAAGCGCCTCGATCAGGGGCGGTGGTCGGGCGACGGGCGGGAATCCCGGTCGTACTGGTCATGGGTGCCATTGTGCCGCGCGGGTACGACAGTGCCGGTGCCGTGTCCACTGCGCGGACGAGGCAGCTGGTCGTAGGCTGACCCCATGTCGACCTTCGCCAAGCGTGAACGGCTCCTGCTCGCCGACCTCTTGGAAACCGTCGGTCCGGACGCCGACACCCTCTGCGAGGGCTGGCGGACCCGGGACCTGGCCGCGCATGTCATCGTGCGCGAGCGGCGCCCGGACGCGGCCGGGGGCACGCTGATCAAGCAGCTCGCGCCGCGCCTGGAGAAGGTGATGGCCGAGTACACCGCGAAGCCGTACGAGGAGCTGATCCAGCTGATCCGTACCGGCCCGCCGCGCTTCTCCCCCTTCCAGCTCAAGCAGGTCGACGAGGCGGCCAACATCGTCGAGTTCTACGTCCACACCGAGGACGTCCGCCGCGCCCAGCCGGACTGGACCCCGCGCGAGCTCGACTCGGTCTTCCAGGACGCCCTGTGGTCCCGGCTGGAGCGCACGGCGCGCCTGGTGGCCCGGGGTGTGCCGACGGGTCTGGTGCTGCGCCGCCCGGACGGCCAGACGGCGGTGGCGCACCGCGGCGCACCGGTGGTGACGGTGACCGGCGAGCCGTCCGAGCTGCTGATGTTCGCCTTCGGCCGGCAGAACGCGGCCGAGGTGGAGGTCGAGGGCGAGGCGGACGCGATCACCAAGCTGAACGAGTCCAGGCAGCTCGGTATCTGAGTGTTTGACGGAGCTCAGCCCGGGAGTTCCGCGCGGCGCAGGGAGGGTACGGCGAGGGCGACGACCCCGCCGAGCCCGCAGACGCCGGCGCTGACGGCGTAGACCGGCCCGAGTCCCCAGGCACCGATCGCGGCGGCCGCGAACGGCATGGACAGCGGGGTGAGACCGAGGCTGATCAGGCTGGAGACGGAAGTGACGCGGCCCAGGTAGGCGGGGTCGGACCGGGTCTGCAGCAGGGCCCCGCACAGGGCGCCGCTGAGCCCGGTGAGCAGGCCGACGAGCAGGGCCGTACCGGCGGCCGCGGCCAGGGTGGGTACGAAGGCGAGGGCGCCGACGGCCACGGCCCCCACGGCACACGCCCACCCGGTGACCAGCCCGGCGCGCGGCAGCCGCCCCCGCACCGTCAGCAGCAGCGAGGCCGCTCCCGCGCCGACCCCGAACGCGGCCAGCACCCAGCCCATGCCGGAGGCGCCCCAGCCGCGCCGGTCGGCGAGCAGGGTCAGACCGACGTTCAGCGGGCCGACGAATCCGAGGTCGCCGAGGGCGATGGCCAGCATCAGCGGGGCGAGGACGCGGTGCCGGCGGATGTACCGCAGACCGGCGCGGAGCTCGCTCCAGGCGGTTCCGGCCACCTCGGGTGTGTCGTCCTTCGGCAGGTCCCGTATCCGCACCGAGAGCAGCAGGGGCACGGAGACGGCGATGAGCAGCCCGGCGAGGGCGAACGCGGCCGGGGCGCCGCCGACGGCCACGCCGAGCCCGCCGAGCGGGGCGCCGACCACGCTGGAGAACCGGATGGCGAGGCCCCGCATCCCCTGGACCCGGGCGAGCTGCCCCTTGTCGGTGAGGCGGACCGGCAGGGCGCCCACGGCGGGCATGAACACGGCGTCGACCGTGCCGAAGACCAGCGCCAGCAGGGCGAGCGGCCACAGCCCCGGGCTGGTGAGGAACAGCAGGGCGGCCACGGCGAGGACGGCCGCGCAGCGGACGGCGTCGCTGCCGATGACGACCCGGCGCGGCCCGAACCGGTCTGCGATCACCCCGCCGCCGAGCATCAGCACGGCCCGGGGCAGCGCGCTCGCCGACATCACGAGACCGGCCTGCGCCGGGGTTCCGGCCCGGACGGCGGCCCAGGACAGGGCGAGGTAGTAGACGCTGTCGCCCAGCATCGAGGAGGTGTAGGCGGCGAGCCAGCGCAGGACGTCGGGGTCGCGGTGGGCCTGCGGCGCGGTCGCCGACGGTGTGAGCGTGGCGGTCACGGGGGGGCCTCTCAGACGCGGAACGGGAAGCCGTACACGTGCAGCGCGACGTTCTCGCGCCCTTCGCTGTCGCCGGCGGCCTCACGGGCGCGCCCCTGCTCGTCGTAGCGCTTGAGCAGGTCGTGCAGGTCCTTCTTCAGCTCCGCGAGCTCTTCGGCGGTCAGCCTGAGCACTGCCTCGGAGTCGTGGGCGGCCCGGTTCCACTCGGGCCCCCAATGGGCGCGCTGATCGAGGTATCCGCGGTACATCTCGGCCCGCTGGTCCAGGAACAAGCGCGAGGCCGCGAGATGCGCCGCGACCTTCTCGGGGGCGTCCTGGAAGTCCTCGTCGCGGATGGAGACGCCTTCGGAGGACGGCTGCCACCAGCGCTCGCGCCCGTCCGCGCTGCGCGCCTCGGCCTCCTCCACCAGCCCGTGCTCGGCGAGCTTGCGCAGGTGGTAGCTGACCAGCGAGACCGCCTCGTCGACCTGTTCGGCGAGGTGCGAGGCGGTGGCGGCCTCGGCGACGAACAGCAGACGGTAGAGCTTCATGCGCAGCGGATGCGCGAGCGCCTTCAGGGTGCCCACATCCGTGATCCGGCGTTCCTCTGCACGAGCCATACCCCGAACCTAAATGCGAAAGAAAAGTTGCACAACAGATTTTGCGCAACTTCCCTTTCGTATCCGGCCAAGTTCAGCGCGGCGTCAGCGCACCGGATGCCCCGCCTCCCGCAGGGCCCGCTTCACCTCGCCGATGCGCAGGTCGCCGAAGTGGAAGACGGAGGCTGCCAGGACCGCGTCGGCGCCGGCGGCGATCGCCGGCGGGAAGTCGGCGAGCTTGCCGGCGCCGCCGGAGGCGATCACCGGGACGGTCACGTGCCCCCGGACCGCCGCGATCATCTCCAGGTCGTAGCCGTCCTTGGTGCCGTCCGCGTCCATGGAGTTCAGGAGGATCTCCCCGGCGCCCAGCTCGGCCGCCCGGTGGGCCCACTCGACGGCGTCGATGCCGGTGCCGCGCCGGCCGCCGTGCGTCGTGACCTCGAAGGAGCCCGACTCGGTCCGGCGGGCGTCCACCGACAGGACCAGGACCTGGCGGCCGAAGCGCTCCGCGATCTCCCGGATCAGCTCGGGACGCGCGATCGCCGCCGTGTTCACGCCCACCTTGTCGGCGCCCGCCCGCAGCAGCTTGTCCACGTCCTCGGCCGTACGGACGCCACCGCCGACCGTCAGCGGGATGAACACCTGCTCGGCGGTGCGCCGCACCACGTCGTACGTCGTCTCCCGGTTGCCCGAGGACGCGGTGATGTCCAGGAACGTCAGCTCGTCGGCGCCCTCGGCGTCGTACACCTTGGCCATCTCGACCGGGTCGCCCGCGTCGCGCAGGTTCTGGAAGTTGACGCCCTTGACGACCCGGCCGTTGTCCACGTCCAGGCAGGGGATGACTCGGACCGCCAGGGTCATGACTGCTCAGGCTCCTCTGAATGCTTCAAGTTCCACTTCCACCAGGATGCGCGGGTCGACGAAGCCCTCCACGACCAGCAGGGTCGAGACCGGGCGCACGGAGTCGAAGATCTCCTTGTGCGCCCGGCCGACGGCGTCGACGTCCCGCACATGGCTCAGGTACATCCGCGTACGGATGACCGAGTCGATCCCGAGTCCGAACTCGCCGATCGCCTCGACAGCGCTGGTGAAGGCCACCTTGGCCTGTTCGTACGGGTCGCCCTCGCCGTACAGCACGGTGCCCTTGAAGGACGTCGTGCCCGCCACCAGCACCCGGTCCCCCGCCGCGACGGCACGTGCGAAACCGAAGCTCTCTTCCCAGGGACTTCCGCTCTGCACGCGCCGCACGGCATCGCTCATGACGACACAGCCTCCAGTGCCTCTTCCAGGGTGAACGCCTTCGCGTACAGCGCCTTCCCGACGATGGAGCCCTCGACACCGAGGGGTACCAGCTCGGCGATGGCGCGCAGGTCGTCCAGGGACGACACGCCGCCGGAGGCCACGACCGGTCGGTCCGTCGCGGCGCAGACGTTCTTCAGCAGCTGGAGGTTCGGGCCCTGGAGGGTGCCGTCCTTGGCGATGTCGGTGACGACGTAGCGGGCGCAGCCCTCCTTGTCGAGGCGCTCCAGCGTCTCGTAGAGGTCGCCGCCGTCGCGGGTCCAGCCGCGGCCGCGCAGGGTCGTGCCGCGCACGTCCAGGCCGACGGCGATCTTGTCGCCGTGCTCGGCGATCACCTTGGCGACCCACTCGGGGGTCTCCAGGGCGGCCGTGCCGAGGTTCACGCGGGTGCAGCCGGTGGCCAGGGCGGCGGCCAGCGAGGCGTCGTCGCGGATGCCGCCGGACAGCTCCACCTTGATGTCCATCGCCCCGGTGACCTCGGCGATCAGCTCGCGGTTGTCGCCGGTGCCGAAGGCCGCGTCCAGATCGACCAGGTGCAGCCACTCGGCGCCCGAGCGCTGCCAGGCGAGGGCGGCCTCCAGCGGGGAGCCGTAGGAGGTCTCGGTCCCGGACTCGCCGTGCACGAGGCGGACGGCCTGGCCGTCGCGGACGTCGACGGCGGGGAGGAGTTCGAGCTTGGCCATGGTCTACAGGGTTCCGATCCAGTTGGTGAGGAGCTGGGCGCCGGCGTCGCCGGACTTCTCGGGGTGGAACTGCGTGGCCCACAGGGCGCCGTTCTCCACGGCGGCCACGAACGGCTTGCCGTGCGTCGACCAGGTCACCTTGGGGGCCGCGATCACCGGGTTGTGCGACTCCAGCTGCCAGTCGTGGACGGCGTAGGAGTGCACGAAGTAGAAGCGGGCGTCGGCGTCGAGGCCGGCGAACAGCTCCGAGTCGGCGGGGGCCTCGACGGTGTTCCAGCCCATGTGGGGCACGACGTCGGCCTGGAGCGGTGCGACCGTGCCGGGCCACTCGTCCAGGCCCTCGGCCTCCACGCCGTGCTCGATGCCGCGCGCGAACAGGATCTGCATGCCGACGCAGATGCCCATCACGGGCCGGCCTCCGGACAGCCGGCGGTCCACCACCCAGTCACCGCGGGCGGCGCGCAGCCCCTGCATACAGGCGGCGAAGGCGCCCACGCCCGGCACGAGCAGTCCCTCGGCGTTCATCGCCCTGTCGAAGTCACGCGTGATCTCGACATCGGCGCCCACGCGCGCGAGGGCACGTTCGGCGGACCGGACGTTGCCGAAGCCGTAGTCGAAGACCACGACCTTCTTGCTGCCACTGCTCAATTCCACACCCCCAGCCGCATGACGCCCGCGACCAGGCACATGGCCGCGCCGATCGAGAGCAGCACGATGAGGCTCGTCGGCATCTTCTGCTTGACGAAGGAGATGATGCCGCCGGCCAGGAAGAGACCGACGACGATCAGGAGGGTCGACAGACCGTTCATGGCTTTACAGCGCGCCCTTCGTGGAGGGGAGGATGCCGGCCGCGCGCGGGTCGCGCTCGGAGGCGTAGCGCAGCGCCCGGGCCAGCGCCTTGAACTGGCACTCCACGATGTGGTGCGCGTTGCGTCCGTACGGCACGTGCACGTGCAGCGCGATCTGCGCCTGGGCGACGAAGGACTCCAGTATGTGCCGGGTCATCGTGGTGTCGTACTCGCCGATCATGGGCGCCATGTTCTCGGGCTCGGTGTGCACGAGGTAGGGGCGGCCGGACAGGTCGACGGTCACCTGGGCGAGGGACTCGTCCAGCGGGACCGTGCAGTTGCCGAAGCGGTAGATCCCCACCTTGTCGCCGAGCGCCTGCTTGAAGGCGGCGCCGAGCGCGAGGGCGGTGTCCTCGATGGTGTGGTGGGAGTCGATGTGCAGGTCGCCGTCGGTCTTCACGGTCAGGTCGAACAGGCCGTGCCGGCCGAGCTGGTCGAGCATGTGGTCGTAGAAGCCGACGCCGGTGGCGATGTCGGTTCTGCCGGTGCCGTCGAGGTCGATCTCGACCAGGACGGAGGTCTCCTTCGTCGTACGCTCCACGCGTCCTACGCGGCTCATGCCTTACAGCTCCTTCTTCACGTCACGGACCGCGTCGAGGAACGCGTCGTTCTCCTCCGGGGTGCCGGCGGACACCCGCAGCCACCCCGGTACGCCGTTGTCCCGGACCAGGACGCCCCGGTCGAGGATCTTCTGCCAGGCCTCGTGGGCGTTCGTGAACCGGCCGAACTGCACGAAGTTCGCGTCGGACTCGGTGACCTCGTAGCCGATCGCGCGCAGCTCGGCGACCAGCCGGTCCCGCTCCGCCTTCAGCTGCTCGACGTAGCCCAGCAGGGTGTCGGTGTGCTCCAGGGCGGCCAGGGCGGTCGCCTGGGTGATCGCCGACAGGTGGTACGGCAGCCGGACGAGCTGGACGGCGTCCACGACCGCCGGGTCGGCGGCGAGATAGCCGAGGCGCAGGCCCGCCGCGCCGAACGCCTTGGACATCGTGCGGGAGACGACCAGGTTCGGGCGCCCTTCCAGCAGCGGCAGCAGCGAGTCGCCGTGGCTGAACTCGATGTACGCCTCGTCCACGATCACCATCGACGGCTTGGCCGCCTGCGCCGCCTCGAACAGCGCGAGGACCGTCTCCGGCGGCACCGCGTTGCCCGTGGGGTTGTTGGGGGTGGTGATGAAGACGACGTCCGGCCTGTGCTCGGCGATCGCCTCGACGGCCGCCGCGACGTCGATCGTGAAGTCCTCGTTGCGCGGCCCCGAGATCCAGCCCGTGCCGGTGCCGCGCGCGATGAGCGCGTGCATCGAGTACGACGGCTCGAAGCCGATGGCCGTGCGGCCCGGCCCGCCGAAGGTCTGCAGCAGCTGCTGGATGACCTCGTTGGAGCCGTTGGCGGCCCACACGTTCTCGATGCCGAGCGGGTACCCGCCGGTCCTCGTCAGGTACTTGGCCAGCTCGGTGCGCAGCTGGACCGCGTCCCGGTCGGGGTAGCGGTTCAGGTCGCGGGCGGCCTCGCGCACCCGCTCCGCGATCCGCTCGACCAGCGGCTCGGGCAGCGGGTAGGGGTTCTCGTTGGTGTTCAGCCGTACGGGGACGTCCAACTGGGGCGCGCCGTAAGGGGACTTGCCGCGCAGCTCGTCCCGTACGGGGAGATCGTCGATGCGGGTCACTTGCTCTCGGGTACCTTCCAGCCGAACCTCGCCTTGATCGCGGCGCCGTGCGCCGGCAGGTCCTCCGCCTCCGCCAGCGTCACCACGTGAGGGGCGACCTCGGCGAGCGCGTCCCTCGTGTAGTCCACGATGTGGATGCCACGCAGGAAGGACTGGACGGACAGGCCCGAGGAGTGGCAGGCGCAGCCGCCGGTGGGCAGGACGTGGTTGGACCCGGCCGCGTAGTCGCCGAGCGAGACCGGCGCCCAGGGGCCGATGAAGATCGCGCCCGCGTTCTTGACCCGGTCGGCCACGGCGGCCGCGTCGGCGGTCTGGATCTCCAGGTGCTCGGCACCGTAGGCGTCGACCACGCGCAGACCTTCCTCGACGCCGTCGACCAGCACGATCGCGGACTGCCGGCCCTTGAGCGCGGGCACGATCCGGTCCTCCACGTGCTTGGTGGCCGCGACCTGCGGCTGAAGCTCCTTCTCCACCGCGTCCGCCAGCTCGACGGAGTCGGTGACCAGCACGGCCGCGGCCAGCGGGTCGTGCTCGGCCTGGCTGATCAGGTCCGAGGCCACGTGCACCGGGTCGGCGGTGTCGTCCGCGAGGACGGCGATCTCGGTCGGGCCGGCCTCGGCGTCGATGCCGATCCTGCCGGTGAAGAAGCGCTTGGCGGCGGCGACCCAGATGTTGCCGGGGCCGGTGACCATGTTGGCCGGCGGGCAGGACTCGGTGCCGTAGGCGAACATCGCGACCGCCGTGGCGCCGCCGGCCGCGTAGACCTCGTCCACGCCGAGCAGCGCGCAGGCGGCGAGGATCGTCGGGTGCGGGAGCCCGCCGAACTCAGCCTGTGGCGGAGAGGCGAGCGCGATCGACCCGACCCCGGCCTCCTGGGCCGGTACGGCGTTCATGATCACGGAGGACGGGTACACGGACCGGCCGCCCGGCGCGTACAGCCCGACCCGCTCGACCGGCACCCACTTCTCGGTCACCGAGCCGCCGGGTACCACCTGGGTGGTGTGGGTGCTGCGGCGCTGCTCGCGGTGGACCAGGCGGGCGCGGCGGATGGACTCCTCCAGCGCGGCGCGCACGGCGGGGTCGAGGGCCTCGAGCGCGTCGGTGAGCGCCTGGGCCGGGACACGGACGGATTCCAGCCGTACTCCGTCGAACTTCTCGGCGAAGTCGATCAGCGCCGCGTCGCCACGATGATGCACGGCCTCGCAGATCGGGCGCACCTTCTCCAGGGCGGCCGATACGTCGAAGTCGGCTCGGGGCAGCAGGTCGCGCAGGGCGGGGCCCTCGGGAAGGGCGTCGCCGCGCAGATCGATTCGGGAAATCACAGTCCCAATTCTCTCAGACCGCCGTCGCGAGCCGTGGGCGCGTATCAATGGCTGATACAGAACGTGGCGGAACTCGGAAGATCTTCTTCACCTCTAGTGTTCCGGCAGTCACTGAGCGGGCATGAACGGCTGTACGAAAGCACTGGACCGGGAGAGGACAAAGGTGACCGAGGGGGCCGGCATCGTCGCCGGGGACCTGCCGGACGAGCTGACCGCGGCCGAGGCGGGCATGTGGCAGGCCTTCCGCAACGGCAGCGTGTACGACCTGGGCTGCGGGGACGCCGTGGTGGACGATCCGCACGGCGGACACCCCTGGGGTCCGGAGCGCACGGTGCGGGCGCGGATCGTGGCCTGGCTGCTGCTGGACGGCCCGCCGGCGCTCGCGGGCCGGGTGTCCTCGCTGAAGCTGACCGGTGTGCGGATCGCCGGCACGCTGGACCTCTCGGGCGGCACCGTACAGCCGTACGTCGAGCTGCGCGGCTGCCGCTTCGACGAGGAGGTCCTGCTGCCGGAGGCCCGCTTCACGACGTTGCGCATGGTGGACTGCGCGGTGCCCCGGCTGGAGGCGGCCCGGGTGCACACCGAGGGCGACCTGCATCTGCCGCGCTGCCGGTTCCAGAACGGCGCCCGGCTGACGGACGCGCACATCGGCACCGACCTGATGCTCAACGAGGCGGTGGTGTACCGGGACCGCAGCGGGCGGTCGATCTCAGCGGACGGCATGACCGTGGGCCAGGACCTGCAGGCGGAGATGCTGCAGTCGCACGGCGAGCTGCGGCTGCGCGGCGCCAAGGTCGGCGTGTCGCTCAGCCTGCGCGGCGCGAACCTGGACAACCCCTACTCCCGCTACGCCCTGAACGCGCCCCAGCTGACCGTCGAGCGCACCCTGTACCTGACCCCGGCCGGCGTGGGCAGCCCGCTGCTGAGCGGCACGACACCGGCGCGCGGGACGCGGATCCAGCGCTTCGAGTGCCGGGGCGGGATCCGGCTGGACGACGGGCGGTTCGGGGACGCCGTCGACTTCGAACGGGCCCGGTTCACCCTCACCGACGACCAGGAGCTGTCGCTGCGCCGGGTGCACGCGTCGGAGCTGCGCTTCCTCGGGGACGGGCCGCAGCGCGGCAAGGTGGTGCTGTCCGGAGCGCGGATCGTCAACCTGGTGGACCGGGCGGCGAGCTGGCCGGGCCCCGGCAATCTGCACATGGGCGGCTTCGTGTACGAGAACCTCGTCCCGCGCGGCCCGTTCCCGCTGAACGGCCGGCTGGACTGGGTCGCGGCGGCCACCGCCGAGTACGCCCCGGAGCCGTACGAGCGGCTGGCGGCGGTGCTGCGGGCCGCCGGGGAGGACGAGGACGCGCGGGAGGTGCTGCTCGCCAAGCAGCGCCGGCGCCGCGAGACGCTGCCGCCGGCCGCGAAGGTCTGGGGGTACGTCCAGGACTGGACGGTCGCCTACGGCTACCGGCCCGGCCGGGCCGCGGTGTGGATGGCGGTGCTGTGGGCGGCGGGCACGCTGGCGTTCGCCCACGCGGCCCATCCGCCGATGAACCATGACGCCCACCCGTACTGGAGTCCGGCCCTGTTCACCCTGGACCTGCTGCTGCCGGTGATCGACCTGGGCCAGGTAGGCCAGTGGCAGCTGAGCGGCGGCTGGCAGTGGCTGGCGGCGGTGATGATCCTGCTCGGCTGGATCCTGGCCACGACGGTGGCGGCGGGGGCGACCCGGCTGCTGCGGCGGAGCTGACGGGGACGCGGACGGGGAGGGGGACGGGGACGGGAACTAACCCGACAAAAGTCGAACAGTCACCCTTTACCGGTCCTTGACCCTGGACCGTACAACTTTCCGCGACTTCCCCACACCCTCTGGCGCGCCGCCGACCTGCGGTCTTTCAATGGTCGGCACCATGGTTGCGCTTCCCCCGTTCATCCGCCCGACCCGGATGACCAAACGCTCCGCGCGCCCGGCCGGCCGACCGCCGACCGGGGACGAGGTCGTGCTCGACGCACCCGACGACCGGCTCTCCCCGGCACTGGTCGGGGCCGGCCGGGGCGAGTACCGGGCCGCCGCCGATCTGCTCGCGACCACCCGCGGCGGCGCCGAGTGGGAGAACCACGACCGGTACGCCCGGCGCCTGGCCGCCTTCGCCCGCTCGCGCCCCGAGTGGTTCGAGACCTGGCGCGCGCACGCCCCCGACGACCCCGGCGCGCTGCTGGTCGGGGCACAGCTGGCGGTGGACCGCGCCTGGCCCTCCCCGGCCCGCGTCGAGCTGCTGCGCGAGGTCAGCCCGCTGATCACCGCCGCTGCCCGCGCCGACGACCGCGACCCGGTGCCCTGGCGGATCGCGCTGGACCACGCGCGTGGCTCGCGCGCCGGGCACCGCTACTTCGAGGAGCTGTGGGAGGCGGCGGTGCGGCGCGCCCCGCACCACTACGGCTGCCACGTGGCCGCCCTGCGCTACCTCGCCACCTTCCGGCGCGGCTCCCACGGCGCCTGCTTCGACTTCGCCGAGCGGGCCGCCCAGGACGCCCCCGCCGACTCGCCCGTCCAGGCGCTGCCGGCCCGGGCCGCCTTCGGCTACCTGACCGACGGCCGCGGTCCCGAGGTGCCGCGCGTCCGTCTGCACGCGGCCGCCGACCGCGCGATCGCGCTCTCCGCGCGCTTCCCGGCGGCCGACCCCTCGCCCGCCGAGATCCGCAACAAGCTCCTGTACGTCCTGATGCGCCTGGACCGCTGGGAGGACGCCCGCGACCAGCTGCGCGTGATCGGCCCGTATGCCACGTCCTTCCCCTGGGAGCGGTTCTCCGAGGATCCGCTCGGGCACTTCCTGCGGCTGCGCGAGCACCTGCTGACGGCGGCCTGCCCGCCCGCCCCGGCCGGGCTGATGCCGGCCTTCCCGGACCATGTCGGCGACCACGGCGGACACGCCGGTGCCGGTGACCACTAGGCTGGTGCGTCGTGACCACCGTCCGTCTCCCGCTCTTCCCGCTGAACACGGTGCTGTTCCCGGGGCTCGTGCTGCCGCTGAACGTCTTCGAGGAGCGCTATCGCGCGATGATGCGCGAGTTGCTCAAGACACCGGAGGACGAGCCGCGCCGGTTCGCCGTCGTGGCCATCCGTGACGGCTACGAGGTGGCGCCGAGCGCCCCCGGCATGCCGGACCCCACGGCACAGCCCGACCGGGGACCGGCCGCGGGCTTCGGCCCGGACCCCCTCAAGGCCTTCCAGGGGGTCGGGTGTGTGGCGGACGCGGCGACCGTCCGGGAGCGGGCCGACGGCACGTTCGAGGTGCTGGCGACGGGCACGACCCGGGTACGGCTGCTGTCCGTCGACGCGTCGGGCCCGTTCCTGACGGCGGAGCTGGAGGAACTGCCGGAGGAGCCGGGCGACGAGGCGGGTGCGCTGGCCGAGGGGGTGCTGCGCTCCTTCCGCCAGTACCAGAAGCGGCTGGCGGGCGCCCGCGAGCGCTCGCTGTCGACGGGCGCGGAGCTGCCCGACGACCCGTCGGTGGTCTCCTATCTGGTGGCGGCGGCGATGGTGCACGACACGCCTACCAAGCAGCGGCTTCTCCAGGCCCCCGACACCGCGTCCCGGCTCCGTGACGAGCTGAAACTCCTTCGCGCCGAGACGGCCATCATCCGTAGTCTTCCGTCGCTGCCCGCGTTCGAGCTGACGCGGGCGCCGACGAGCCTGAACTGAGGGAAGACGGCAGATGGCGAAGAAGCCGAAGAAGCAGCAGCAGTCCGGGGGCACCCCCGCCACGGTCGCCCTGTCCTCGGCCGGCGTGGCCTTCACGGTGCACTCCTACGACCACGACCCCTCCCACCCCTCCTACGGCGAGGAGGCGGCGGAGGCGATGGGCGTGTCCCCCGACCGCGTCTTCAAGACCCTGGTGGCCGACGTCGACGGCGCCCTGACCGTGGCGGTGGTCCCGGTGTCGGGCTCCCTGGACCTGAAGGCCCTCGCGGCCGCGGTGGGCGGCAAGCGGGCGACGATGGCCGACCCGGCGCTCGCCGAGCGGACGACGGGGTACGTGCGGGGCGGCATCTCGCCCCTCGGCCAGCGCAAGAGACTGCCGACGGTCCTGGACGACTCGGCCGAGGCCCACGAGACGATCTGTGTGTCGGCGGGCCGGCGGGGCCTCGAGGTGGAACTGGCTCCGACGGACCTGGCGAAGCTGACGGGCGCGGTGCTGGCGCCCGTCGGGCGGGGCTGAAACGGCCCGGGGCGCAGCCCCGGACTACGACTGCGGGTACGGCACCTCGGGGTCGCGCGGCCCGAACAGCGCCGTGAGCCCGAGGTGGACCAGCAACGCACCCAGCGGCCAGGCCAGCAGCGCCCCCTTGGCCCCCAGCTTCAGCGGCGCCGGGAAGGTGACGCCCTTCCCCACCTGCTTGGCGTGCGCCAGCACGTCGGACATGGGTCCCAGCCACATCCCCAGCCGCCACGCCACCACCGAACCGAGCAGCGCCCCGAGCCCGAGTGCCGCCACGACCGGCACGCCCCCGCGCCGGCGCAGCAGAAAGACGGCCACCGCGCTGACGAGCCCGAACCCCAGCCCCAGCAGGGCGAACGTGCCGTCCACCCCCACCGCCTGCTCACCCTCGCTGTCCTTGAGGTACACGACCCAGCTGTTGTCGGCCACGTCGCCGACCAGCGGCACATGCGGCGCCAGCCACCACCACAGCAGCCCCAGCAGTACCCCGGCCAACGCCATGGCCACCGTTATGACGGCGGCGTCCCGCAGTTCGGTCTTCATCCCGGGGCCGTCCTGTTCGTACCCGCCCAAGTCCGGCGCGCCGGCAGGCGGCGGCGCCTGCCGGACATCGTGTGCGGAGTTCTCGTGCGGTGGTGGAGTCAGCGGTGCGGTCACCCTGACATCGTGCCAGGTCGCCTTGTGGGCCGCGTCACCGGACGGCGGCCCTGCGGTACGCCCGGGCCGCCACGGCCAGCGAGACGACTCCGACACCCGCGCACACCCCCAGGTCGACCAGGACGGCGGCCCAGTCCGGATGGGCCCCGAAGGTGCGGGCGTACGCCTCCACACCGTACGTCGACGGCAGCAGGTCCCGCGCCAGCCGTACGAGCTCCGGCATCCGGTCGGCCGGCAGCACACCCAGCAGCAGCGCCGCCGACATGCCCAGCTGCCCGAGCAGCGTGGCCAGCTCCGGCCGCGGCGCGAGCAGTCCGCAGGCGGCGCCGAGCCCGGACAGCGCGGCGCCGGCGAGCGGGATCACGGCCAGCAGGATCCACAGATTGCCGAGCGGCAGTCCGAACAGGACGCACCCGAAGACGGCGGTCACCAGCGTCCCCGGCACGGTGAAGGAGGCGTACGCCGCCGCCGCGCCCAGCACCACGGCCGCGGGCGGCACCGGCAGGGTGGCGTAGTGGTCGAGCCCGCCGCTCGCCCGCAGCTGCCCGAAGTACTGCGACAGCAGGTTCAGCGCGACGTACGCGACGACCAGCACCGACGACCCCGCCACCACGGACTGGGCCTCGCTGCCGCTGTCGACGACACCCCGCATCATCACGGCGATGCCGACGGACTGGAAGGTGGCCACGAACAGCAGCGGGATCCGGGCCACCCGGGCCCTGGACAGCTGCGCCCGGTAGACGGCCGCCAGCGACGGCCACAGCCGCGCGGCCGGCCCGAGCTCGGCCGCGCCCCGTGCCGTCTCCGGCACGGCCGGGGCACCGCCCGGCAGAACCTCCGCGGGTACGACACTCACGTCGAGCTGCTCCTCTTCCCTACGGCAGTCGCGCAGACCGGCGTACAGACCCATACGCACCGTACGTCCGCCGCGCTCACGCCTTCACCAATCCCTGCCGGGCCGCACCGCCGAGCGCCAGGTAGACGTCCTCCAGGCTGGGCGTGGCGAGCGTGAAGTCGTCCAGGGCGGCGAAGGCGGCCCCGCCGGTCACGGTGGCGACGGCGGCGCGGGCCTCCTCGGGCGCGAGCCGCAGCGTCCAGCGCCGGCCGGACTCCACGGCACGCTCGCGCAGGGCGGCGACCTCGGGCACCTGAAGCGGCGCCCTCTCCCGCCACACCAGCTCGACCCGCACCTCCCCGGCGACCCGTTCCTTCAGCCCGGCCGGGGTGTCACAGGCGATCACCCGGCCCTGGTCGACGACGGCGACCCGGTCCAGCACGGTCTCGGCCTCGATGACGTTGTGGGTGACCAGCAGCACGGTCGTACCGTGCTCGGCGCGCCGCCGGTCCACGGCCGCCCAGACCGCGCGCCGGGCCACCGGGTCCATGCCGGTGGTCGGCTCGTCCAGCACGAGCAGCGGCCGCCGGCCGACCAGGGCGGCGGCGAGGCAGGCGAGCCGCCGCTGCCCGCCGGACAGCTTCTTCAGCGCCCGCCCGGCGATCGGCGTGAGCCCCAGCTCCTCCAGGACGGCGTCCCGCTCGGCGCGGGCCCGGCGCACGTCCAGGCCGCGCAGGCGGCCGGTGGTCTCGGCGGCGAGGGAGACGGTCAGCTCGTCCAACGCCGAGGACTCCTGCCCCAGGTAGGCGAGGAGGCGCGCGGCCCGCTCCGGGTGCCTGACGATGTCGTGCCCGAGGATCTCGATGCTGCCGGTGTCCGGCCGCAGCAGGCCGGTGAGCTGCCGTACGAGCGTGGACTTGCCGGCGCCGTTCGGCCCCAGCAGCCCGAAGACCTCGCCGCGCCGCACGTCCAGCTCGACCTCGTCGGTGGCCCGCACCTCGGGGGTGCCGGGCGCACCGCGCCGCCCCTTCACGGCCGGATAGGTCTTGTTGAGCCCGCGCACGCGTACGACCTCGTCATACCGAGATGCCTGTTCCGCGCGCGTACTCACAAGGGACGAGGGTACGGGGTCGGAGCCCTTTACTCGCCTTTGGGGGCACTTCTGTACCCGGCCGGTAAGGACTGCCCGCCGTCACTCCCCCGTCGCGCTCTCCGCCGCCGCCGGCACGTCGATCTCCCGCCAGAACCCCGCCCGAATGGCGTAGCGGTCGTGCTCGTCGATCTGGTCGTCCTTGTGGGCGAGCAGCCCGAACCGGGCGGCGTAGCGCAGCAGCTCTCCGTCGATGCGGTGCGGGATGCGCGGATACAGCTGCGAGAGCTTCTGCAACTGGCCCTGGTCGCCGAGCCGGGACATCCAGCGGCGGGCGAAGACCTGTCCCACCTCGTAGGGGTCACCGCCGACGGTGGTGATGTCCTCCTCGCGGTCGGCCCACCGCTGCTCCGCCGTGGTGAGCTGGGCGAGCGTCGGCATGGAGGCGACCTCGGGCGGTTCGGCGACCGCGCCCGGCCGGTCCACCCAGCCCTTGTCGGAGGACCAGCGCAGGGTCGCGGTCGCCGGCTGCGGGGCGGGCTGGGCGCCGGGGGCGCGCAGCGCGGCGAGGTCCTTGGGGGTGGGGACGCCCTTGTGGCCGCCGGCCCGCTCCTGGGTGCCGTTCTCCGTGACCGCCGCGGCCGGCTGGGGCGCGCCCTGGTCGGCGGGCCGCTCGGCCGCCGCCGCGAGCGCGGACTCGGGCAGCGGGGCGGAGAGGATCGCGGCGATCTCGGGGCGGGGCGCGGGCGGCGGGGCGCAGACGCCGGTCAGTTCCTTGGCGCGGACGGCCTGGGTGATCCAGGCACGGTCCAGCACGCGCCGCTCGTCGGCCTCGGCGACCAGGTCCTCGGACTGGTTGTAGTCGCCGTCGGCGGCCTGTACGGCCCACAGGTGGACGGCGACGCCGTGCTCCTTGGCGGCCATCATGCCGGGCAGCAGATCGCCGTCGCCGGTGACCAGGACGACGTCGGAGCAGGCCCGGTTGCGGGCCAGCTCGGTCAGCTCGGCGTGCATGGCGGCGTCCACGCCCTTCTGCGCCCAGCGTCCGTCGCTGCGGGTGAGGGCGCCGAGCCGGACGGTGACCCGGGGCATCACGCGCAGCCTGCGATGCTCCGGTTGGGGGACGCGGTCGGGGGCGCCGTCGAACCAGTAGATGCGCAGGAGCGGGCGCTCGGTCTCCGACTCGGCGCGTACCCGCAAGGCCTGGATCAGCGCGGTGTGGTCGACGGTGATCCGGGACCGCGAGGGCTCACCGGCGAGGAGGCTGGCGGCGGCTCCCAGCAGGTACCCGGCGTCCACCAGGACGATGCAGCGGTCCACGCGACTCACCCTCTTCCCGGGAGGTTTTGCTTCGGACTTCCTTCGAGTCTGCCCGACGGCGCGGGGGTTAACGGCCCGAACTCGATCTTCGGCGTGGCGTTTCGGGAACCCGCCGGCCCACCGGCCCTGTCACGCACGGTAATTATCCGACATGCGATTGATGTCAGCGTATGTGAATCTGGTCCCGGCCCTGGCCCCTAGATCCCCCACAGGAGGCAGATCACCATGGCCAAGAACAAGAACCGCAAGCAGGCCGGCCCGCAGAACCGCGCGTCGCACGCCGAGCAGAGCCAGGAGCACGCGCAGCGGCAGACGGAGGCACACGAGTCGCCGGTGTCGCACATCCAGGGCAGCCCCGCGGATGTCGCCGGCAAGAAACGGAAGAGCTTCGGCCACAACTAAAGGGCAGTTGAAGCCCAGGCACGCAGGAGGGGCGCACCCCTGACGGGTGCGCCCCTTCGCGTGTGTTCCCAGGCAGCGGGCTCAGCCTGCGAGGCAGGACGGGCCGAGCAGCACCTTCAAGTCGCCGAAGAGCGCGGGGTCGGGCTTGACCCGGTGCCGGTCCAGGCGCAGCACGGTGGTTTTGCGCGGGCCCTGGAGCCTGATGCGGACCTCGCTGTCGCCCTTGTGGTGGCTGAGGATCTCACCGAGGCGGCTGACCATGGGCGGGGTGACCCTGGTGGCCGGGATGGTGAGGATCACCGGCGCGTTGGTGCCCGCGTTGGACAGGTCCGGGACCATCAGCTCCATGGCGACGAGCCGGGGCACGTCCTCGCGCTTGTCGAGGCGCCCCTTGACGAACACCACGGCGTCCTCGACGAGTTGGGTCGAGATGAGCTGGTAGGTCGCCGGGAAGAACATGCACTCGATGGAGCCGGCGAGGTCCTCGACGGTGGCGATCGCCCAGGCGTTGCCCTGCTTGGTCATCTTGCGCTGCAGGCCCGAGATGATGCCGCCGATGGTGACGACCGCACCGTCGGCGTGTTCGCCTCCGGTGAGCTGGGAGATGCCCGCGTCGGCCTTGTCGGCGAGGACGTGTTCCAGGCCGAAGAGCGGGTGGTCGGAGACGTAGAGACCGAGCATCTCCCGTTCCTGGGCGAGCAGATAGGTCTTGTCCCACTCGTCGGTGGAGAACTCCACGTCGAGTCCGAAGCCGGGCTCGCTGCCGGTGTCCTCGCCCATGCCGCCGAAGAGGTCGAACTGCCCCTCGGCCTCCTTGCGTTTGACCGCGACCACGTTGTCGATCATCGGCTCGTACTGCGCCGTGAGCCCCTTGCGGGTGTGCCCCATGGTGTCGAAGGCGCCGGCCTTGATGAGCGATTCCGTGGTGCGCTTGTTGCAGACCACCGCGTCGACCTTGTCGAGGTAGTCGGGGAAGGAGGCGTACTTCCCCTTCGCCTTGCGGCACTTGATGATCGACTCGACCACGTTGGTGCCGACGTTGCGCACGGCGGAGAGCCCGAAGAGGATCACGTCGTCGCCCTGGGCGGCGAAGTTGGCCTCGGACTCGTTGACGTTCGGCGGGAGGACGCGGATGCCCATGCGGCGGCACTCGTTGAGGTAGACCGCCGACTTGTCCTTGTCGTCCTTGACGGAGGTCAGGAGCGCGGCCATGTACTCGGCCGGGTGGTTCGCCTTCAGGTACGCCGTCCAGTACGACACCAGGCCGTACGCGGCGGAGTGCGCCTTGTTGAAGGCGTAGCCGGCGAAGGGGACCAGCACGTCCCAGAGGGCCTGGATGGCTTCGTCGCTGTAGCCGTTCTTGCGGGCGCCGGCCTGGAAGATGGTGAAGTTCTTGGCCAGCTCGTCGGGCTTCTTCTTGCCCATGACGCGGCGGAGGATGTCGGCCTCGCCGAGCGAGTAGCCCGCGATGATCTGGGCGGCCTTCTGCACCTGCTCCTGGTAGACGATCAGGCCGTAGGTGACGGCCAGGACCTCCTCGAGGGGCTCCTCCAGCTCCTTGTGGATCGGAGTGATCTCCTGCTGCTTGTTCTTGCGCAGGGCGTAGTTCGTGTGGGAGTTCATGCCCATCGGGCCCGGGCGGTACAGGGCCGACACGGCGGAGATGTCTTCGAAGTTGTCCGGCTTCATCAGCCGCAGCAGGGAGCGCATGGGGCCGCCGTCGAACTGGAAGACGCCGAGGGTGTCGCCGCGCTGGAGCAGCTCGAAGGTCTTGGGGTCGTCCAGCGGCAGGGACAGCAGGTCGATGTCGAGGCCCTTGTTGGCCTTCACCATCTTGACCGCGTCGTCCATGATCGTGAGGTTGCGCAGGCCCAGGAAGTCCATCTTCAGCAGGCCGAGCGACTCACAGCTCGGGTAGTCCCACTGGGTGATGGTCACGCCGTCGGTGTGCCTGACCCAGACCGGGACGTGCTCGGTGATGGTCTCGCTGGACATGATCACGCCGGCGGCGTGCACGCCCATCTGCCTCACCAGGCCCTCCACACCGCGCGCGGTGTCGATGACCTTCTTCACGTCCGGCTCGTTCTCGTACATCGAGCGGACCTCGCCCGCCTCGCTGTAGCGCGGGTGGCTGGGGTCGGTGATGCCGGACAGCGGGATGCCCTTGCCGAGGACGTCGGCGGGCATGGCCTTGGTGATGCGGTCGCCCATCGCGTACGGGTAGCCCAGCACGCGCGCGGAGTCCTTGATCGCGTTCTTGGCCTTGATGGTGCCGTAGGTGCCGATCATGGCGACCTTGTCGGCGCCGTACTTCTCGGTCACGTACCGGATCACCTCGACGCGCCGGCGCTCGTCGAAGTCGATGTCGACATCGGGCATCGAGATGCGCTCGGGGTTGAGGAAGCGCTCGAAGATCAGGCCGTGCGGGATCGGGTCGAGGTCGGTGATGCCCATGGCGTAGGCGACGATCGAGCCGGCCGCGGAGCCCCGGCCGGGGCCGACGGCGATGCCGTTGTTCTTGGCCCACATGATGAAGTCGGCGACGACGAGGAAGTAGCCGGGGAAGCCCATCGAGATGATGACGTCCATCTCGTAGTCGGCCTGCTTCTGGCGGTCCTCGGGGATGCCGCCGGGGAAGCGGCGCTCCATGCCGCGGCGGACCTCCTCCTTGAACCAGGTGACCTCGGTGTAGCCCTCGGGGATGTCGAACTTGGGCATGAGGTCGCGCTTCTCGAACATGCCGGTGGTGTCCACCATCTCGGCCACGAGGAGGGTGTTGGCGCAACCCTGCTGCCAGGCGTCCGAGGAGTCGATGGCGTACATCTCGTCCGTGGACTTCAGGTAGTAGCCGGTGCCGTCGAACTTGAAGCGGTCCGGGTCGGAGAGGTTCTTGCCGGTCTGGATGCACAGCAGCGCGTCGTGGGCGCCCGCCTCGTGGGCGTAGGTGTAGTGCGAGTCGTTGGTGACCAGCGGGGGGATGCCGAGCTTCTTGCCGATCTCCAGCAGGCCGTCGCGGACCCGGCGCTCGATCTCGATGCCGTGGTCCATCAGCTCCAGGAAGTACCGGTCCTTGCCGAAGATGTCCTGGTAGTCGGCGGCGGCCTTCAGGGCCTCGTCGAAGTGGCCGAGACGCAGCCGGGTCTGCACCTCGCCCGAGGGGCAGCCGGTGGAGGCGACGATGCCCTCGGACCACTGGGCGATGGTCTCCTTGTCCATCCGGGGCCACTTCTGCAGCCAGCCCTCGGCGTAGGCGTCGGAGGAGAGGCGGAAGAGGTTGTGCAGGCCGGTCTTGTTCACGGCCCACATCGTCTTGTGAGTGTAACCACCGGAACCGGAGATGTCGTCCCGCTTCTGGTGCGGCTGGCCCCAGAGGATCTTGCGCTTGTTGCGCCGGGACTCGGGGGCGACATATGCCTCGATCCCGATGATCGGGGTGACTCCGGCTTTCTTCGCGGAATGGAAGAAGTCGTACGCCCCGTGGAGGTTGCCGTGGTCGGACATGGCGATGTGCGTCATGCCCATCTCGTTGCAGGCGTTGAACATGTCCTTGAGCCGCGCGGCACCGTCCAGCAGCGAGTACTGGGTGTGGACGTGCAGGTGCGTGAAGGGCGGCTTTGACACGGTATGGCCTCCGGCGGAAACACTGGGTGGCGGGCGGGCGGACAGTTCTGGGGTCAGCGTCGAAGTCTATGCCCCGGGACTGACACAGGAGGGGGATCCCTGCGTACCTTCGTGCGGGAACCGGGCACTCCCGCGTGGCGTCGCCCGTTGGAGACGGCGGAAGCGCTGTCGTACCCATTCATGCACATTCATGCACCGCACCAGGAGGCACCCAGCGATGTCGGTCCCCCAGCTCAGCGACGAGCAGCGCGGCGAGGAGATCCTCGCCGTCTTCGACACCGCCTTCGGCCGGCTCCTGGCCGCCGACCCGGCCGCGTTCCGGGTGAAGTTCCGGAAGATGGCGGCCTCGGCCTTCGCGTTCTACCGGGGCACGGCGTGCCTCTTCTACCACGACCTGGACGCTGAGAAGCGCGGTGGTCCGTTCCTGGACGACCGCACCTCGCGCGTGTGGATCCACGGCGACCTGCACGCGGAGAACTTCGGCACGTACATGGACTCCAACGGCCGCCTGGTCTTCAACGTCAACGACTTCGACGAGGCCTACGTCGGCCCGTTCACCTGGGACCTGAAGCGCTTCTCGGCGTCGATCGCCCTCATCGGGTACGCGAAGGCGCTCAGTGACGAGCAGATCACCGAGCTGGTGCGCGTCTACGCGGGCGCGTACCGCGAGCGCATCCACGCGCTGGCCACCGGCGCGAAGAGCGACGAGGTGCCGCCGTTCACCCTGGACACCGCCGAGGGCCCGCTGCTGGGCGCCCTGCGCGCGGCCCGCTCGCTCACCCGCTTCGAGCTGCTGGACTCGATGACCGAGATCCGGGACTTCGAGCGCCGCTTCGCGCCGGGCGGCGGCTCCATCGAGCTGGACGCGGCCACCCGCTACAAGGTCCTCGCGGCCTTCGACGGCTACCTGGAGACGCTGCCGGACTCCTCCCTGGCCCGCCCGGACTCCTACCGCGTGAAGGACGTCGTCGGCCGCCGGGGCATCGGCATCGGCTCGGCGGGCCTGCCGTCGTACAACATCCTCCTGGAGGGTCACAGCGACGCCCTGGAGAACGACGTCGTGATCTACATCAAGCAGGCCCAGACCCCGGCCGTCTCCCGGCACATCACGGATCCGGCCATCGCCGGCTACTTCCAGCACGAGGGCCACCGCACGGTGATCTCCCAGCGCGCCCTGCAGGCGCACGCCGACCCGTGGCTGGGCTGGACCGAGCTGGACGGGGCGGGCCAGCTGGTGGCCGAGGTCTCGCCGTACGCGGTCGACCTGGATTGGGGCGACATCGACGACCCGGAGGAGATCGCGCAGGTCGTCGCCGACCTGGGGCGGGCCACGGCGACGATGCACGCGGCGGCGGACGACACCTCCGGCGAGTCCCTGGTGCCGTTCTCCACCGAGCGCGCCATCGACGCGGCCGTCGCCGCCGACGAGGAGGGCTTCGCGCCGCTCCTGGTGGACTTCGCGCACGGCTACGGCGCACGCGCGCGTGCCGACCACCAGATCTTCGTCGACCTGTTCCGCAACGGCCGGATTCCGGGGCTGTGACTTCGCAGACTCACAGGCACCCTTTAGGGGTCCCTTAACCGCGTACGTGACACACTCTTCTCTCACCATGGACATATCCGGGACCCAGCTCAGAGCCGTGCGCGCGGCGCTGTTCACGGCTGTCGTCGTGACGCTCAGCACCGCGTCGCACGTGCTGCTGTCCAGGGCCCCGCTGCCGGTGGCGACCGTGCTCGCGGTCGCCGCCGCGGTGTTCGCCACCGCGTATGCGCCGGCGGGCCGCGAGCGCGGCTTCGGCCGGATCGCGGCCCTGCTGATCCCGCTGGAACTGGCCGCCGACACGGTGTTCACCACCGGACAGAACACCTGTTACGGCAGGGCCGGCGGCCCGGTCGCCGGACCGCTGCACACGTTCGGCTTCGACGTGCTGTGCCAGGGCGGCGCCGTCGGCTCCCCGCTGGCCCAGATGACCGGGGCCCACGGCCGCCCCGGAGCACTGCTCGCACACGCCAGTCCGGCGGCCGCCTGGCTGCTGCTCGCCGCCCACGTCGGCGTGGGCCTGCTCGCCGCCGCCTGGCTGCGCCGGGGCGAGCGGGCGCTGGAGCAGCTGCTGCGCGCGGTAGCCGCCACCACCTTCCGGCCGCTGCTGCTCGCGGCCGCCGCGGTCGCCGTCCGGCTGGCCCCGGCCCGCCGGCTGCCGCGCCCGGCCCCGCGCCGGGCCGCCGCCCGTGACCTGCTTCTCGTGCACTCCCTGGGACGGCGTGGACCGCCGTGCTCGCCCGCCCTCGCCGCCTGCTGAGCGGCGAGACCTGAGCACACCCAGTCCCCCACACGTATCCCGCGTACGGCATGTGCGCGTCCCACACGGAGATCACCAACATGAGCAAGCGGAACACCCAGTCGGCGAAGACGGCGGCCCGGGAGCGGCTGCGCGAGGAGCGCGAGCGGCAGGCCAAGCGCGACAAGGCCAAGCGGCAGGTCATCGTGGCCGCCTCGGTCGTGGCCGTGCTGGCCGCGGCCGGCGGCATCGGCTATGCCGTCGTCCAGGCGAACAAGCCCAGCTACTGGGAGGGCATGAAGACCGCCAGTGTCGTCGCGCCGGCCAACACCACCGGCAAGGACGGCACCACGGTCGTCATCGGCAAGGACAGCGCCAAGAAGACCCTCAAGATCTACGAGGACCCGCGCTGTCCCATATGCGCCCAGTTCGAGCAGAACGTCGGCGCGACCGTGAAGAAGGACATCGACGACGGCAAGTTCAAGTTCCAGTACGTGGGCGCCACCTTCATCGACCTGAAGGACAACGGCCAGGGTTCCAAGAACGCGCTGAGCGCCCTGGGCGCCGCGCTGAACGTCAGCCCCGAGGCGTTCCTCGAGTACAAGTCCGCGCTGTACTCGGCGAAGTGGCACCCGGACGAGACGGTCGACAAGTTCAAGGACGACAGCTACCTCATCCAGGTCGCGGACACCGTCCCGGCCCTGAAGAACAACGCCGCGTTCCAGAACGCGGTCAAGAAGGGCACCTACGACGCCTGGGCGATGCACATGTCGAAGACCTTCGACGACAACAAGGACGGCGTGACCGGCACCCCGGGCTTCGTCATGGACGGCAAGCAGCTCAACGGCGGCACCCCGCTGCTGACGGTGGCCGACTTCGACAAGGTCGTGGACGCGGCCCTCAAGGGCTGACGCCCCGGCGGAATACAACCTTCCCGTGAAGAGCGGGCGAACATTGAGAGTTCGCCCGCTCTTGTGTGCGTACTGATCAGTAACCTGATCGGTCGTGACCAGTCGTAAAAGATCACTTTCGGCCACTGAAGGCCGTGCCTCCCTCTCGCCCCGCCGCCGTACGGTCGTCAAGGCCGCGGCGGCGACCGCTGTCCTGGCCGGCCCGCTCGCCGCCTCGCTGCCGGCCCGCGCCGCCGGCCAGGCGCCCGCCTTCCTGCACGGTGTCGCCTCCGGTGACCCGCTGCCCGACGGCGTCCTGCTGTGGACCCGGGTGACCCCGGCCCCGGACGCGGTACCCGGCTCGGGCATCGGCCCGGACACCGAGGTGAGCTGGGTCGTCGCCAGGGACAAGGCGTTCACCAGCGTCGTCGCCAAGGGCTCCGTCACCGCGACCGCGGCCTCCGACCACACCGTGAAGGCCGACGTCCGCGGCCTGCAGCCGGCCACCGACTACTGGTTCCGGTTCTCGGCCGGCGGCACCGACTCCCCGGTGGCGCGCACCCGCACCGCGCCCGCGGCGGACGCGGCCGTGTCCTCCCTGCGCTTCGGCGTGGTCACCTGCGCCAACTGGGAGGCCGGTTACTTCGCCGCCTACCGTCACCTCGCGGCCCGCGGCGACCTGGACGCCTGGCTGCACCTCGGCGACTACATCTACGAGTACAAGTCCGGCGAGTACGCTGCGCGCGGCACCGTTGTCCGCCCGCACGCGCCGGCCAACGAGATCATCACGCTCGCCGACTACCGGATCCGGCACGGCAAGTACAAGACCGACCCGGACCTGCAGGCCCTGCACCTGAAGGCACCGGTCATCGCGATCTGGGACGACCACGAGTTCGCCGACAACGCCTGGTCGGGCGGCGCGGTCAACCACACCGAGGGCGCCGAGGGCACCTGGACCGCCCGCAAGGCGGCCGCCAAGCAGGCCTACTTCGAGTGGATGCCGGTCCGGCCCGCGATCGAGGGCACCACCTACCGGCGGCTGCGCTTCGGAAGGCTCGCCGATCTGTCCCTGCTGGACCTGCGTTCCTTCCGCTCCCAGCAGGCGTCCGCCGGCAGCGGCTCGGTGGACGACCCGAACCGCACCATCACCGGCCGGGCCCAGCTCGACTGGCTGAAGGCGGGCCTGAAGGCCTCCGACACCAAGTGGCGGCTGGTCGGCAACTCGGTGATGATCGCGCCGTTCGTCGTCGGCTCCCTCACCGCCGATCTGCTCAAGCCGCTCGCCAAGCTGCTCGACCTGCCGCAGGACGGCATCGGCGTCAACACCGACCAGTGGGACGGCTACACCCACGACCGCCGCGAACTCCTGGACCACCTGCGCTCGAACGCCATCGGCAACACCGTCTTCCTGACCGGTGACATCCACATGTCCTGGGCCAACGACGTGCCGGTGGACGCGGGCACCTACCCGCTGTCGCCGTCGGCGGCCACCGAGTTCGTGATCACCTCGGTGACCTCCGACAACCTCGACGACATCGTCAAGGTCCCCGAGGGCACGGTCTCCGCGGTCGCCGCGCCGCTCATCGAGGCCGCCAACCGGCACGTCCACTGGGTGGACACCGACCGGCACGGCTACGGCGTGCTCGACATCACCGACGCCCGTACGCAGATGGACTACTACGTCCTCTCCGACCGCACGGACGCGAGCGCCACCTCCAAGTGGGTGCGCTCCTACCGCACCCGCAGCGGCACGCAGAAGGTCGAGCGGACCTACGACCCGGTGTAGCCGTCCGTTCCCGCTGGTCCGGAGGTGACCAGGGCCTGTCGCTACGCCGCCCGCAGACCGTCGAGGAAGCCGAGCGCCACCCGCCAGGTGGCCTCGGCGGCCTCGGCGTCGTAGTCCGGCAGCCCGGGGTCGGTGTATAGGTGCCCGGCGCCGGCGTAGCGGTAGACCTCCACGTCGGCTCCGGCCCGGCCCATCTGCAGATACCAGGCGGTCAGCCAGTCGTCCGTCTCGAACGGGTCCGGCTCGGCCACATGCAGCTGCACCGGCAGTTCCTCCACGTGCGCCGTCGGCGCGATGTCCGACGTGCCGTGCAGAAGCAGCAGCCCGCGCGCCTTGTCGTCGCCGAGGGCGAGGGTCTGGGCGATCGAGGCGCCGAGCGAGAACCCGGCGTACACCAGCCCGCGGTCCGAGTACGGGGCCGCCGCCAGCACGGCCCGCTTCAGCAGCTCCTCCTTGCCGATCGACTCCTTGAACTCCATGCCCTCCTCGACGGTGTCGAACGTGCGCCCCTCGAAGAGGTCCGGCGTCCACACCTCGTGGCCGGCCGCGCGCAGCCGGTCCGCGGCCTCGCGCACCGCGGGCCTGAGGCCGTAGGTCGAGTGAAAAAGCATGATGTTCATGAGGCCATGGTGCCAGCCGGTGCGACACCGCCGGAGCCGCCGTACCCGGGAAACACCCGAACTCACATGTTCATGTCCGCGGGGCGCCGGTTAGGAGCGCAGGCATGGAGAATCTAGTCCGCCCTGTGATCGTGATCGGCGGCTCGGTGCTGCTCACGCTCGCCATCGGCTGGGCCACCGACCGGCTCCTGCGCAAGGCCGACGAAAGCGACCACGACTCGCCGCTGTGGGAGCTGCTGCGCCGCGGCCGCATCCCCTACCAACTCGTGCTCTGCGCCGCCCTGCTCCGCGGGTCGTACGACCAGGCGAAGCTGCTCGAGCGGCACCAGGTCGGCATCGGCCGCGCGCTGACGCTGGTGCTGATCGGCTCCGCCGCCTGGCTGGTGATCCGGATCGCCGCGGCGGTCGTCGAGACCACCTACAGCCGCTACGCCCGCGCGCACCGGGATCCGGCCCGGGTGCGCAGGGTGCGTACCCAGGTGGAGCTGATCATGCGGGTGGTGTCCGCGATCGTCATCGTCGTGGCGATCGCCGCCATGCTGCTGACGTTCCCGGCGATGCGCGCGGCCGGCGCCTCGCTGCTGGCCTCGGCCGGCCTCCTCGGCATCGTGGCCGGTGTCGCGGCCCAGTCGACCCTGTCCAACATGTTCGCCGGGCTGCAGATCGCCTTCGGCGACATGGTCCGCATCGGTGACACGGTCGTCGTGGACGGCGAGTGGGGCACGGTCGAGGAGATCACCCTGACCTTTCTGACGGTACGGACCTGGGACGAGCGGCGGATCACCATGCCGGTCTCGTACTTCACCTCCAAACCCTTCGAGAACTGGTCGCGGGGCACCCCGCAGATGACCGGGACCGTCTTCTGGCACCTCGACCACAGCGCGCCCATCGAGGAGATGCGCGAGAAGCTGCGCGACATCGTGCGCGAGAGCCCCGCCTGGGACGGCCGCGCCTACGGCCTCGTGATGACGGACAGCACCCCGAACACCGTCCAGGTGCGGGCCCTGATGACCGCGAAGGACGCCGACGACATCTGGACGATACGGGTCACGGTCCGCGAGCGGATGATCACCTGGCTGGCGGCGGAGCACCCCTACGCGCTGCCCCGCGTCAACACCGCCGAGGCGGTGCGGCCCCCCTCTGAGCCCGTCAGTGTCCGCGCTCCGAACCGCCGTTGACCTGGATGACCTGGGAGGTGACATGCCCGGCGCCGGGCGAGGCCAGCCAGTGCAGGGTCGCGGCCACGTCTCCCGGTATCCCGGCGCGGCCGGTCAGCGTGTCGGCGATGAGCCGTGCCCGCCGGGCCTCGTCCATGGTGTCCCCGAAGAACTCGGTGTCCTCGACGAACCCCGGGGCGACCACGTTCACGGTGATGCCGCGCGGTCCCAGCTGCCGGGCCAGGTCATGCGCGTAGGGATGCAGCCCGGCCTTGGCCGCCGCGTAGGCACCGCTGCCCGAACCCCGGTACGCGGCGATGGACGAGATGAAGAGCACCCGCCCGCCGGGCTCGGCGAGGCGGTCCTTCAGCGCCTCGGTGAGGAGGGCGGCCGTCAGCGCGTTCTGCCGGAAGTTGACGGTCCAGTCGTGGGCCACCCGGTCCAGGGGGTCGTCGCTGCCGGCCGGCGGCTCCAGTTGCCCGGCGCCGCCCGCGCCGTGCACGAGGACGTCGACCGTTCCCAGCTCATCGGCGACGAACCGGGCCACCCGCCGTACCTGATCGGGCTCGGACAGGTCTGCCGCACAGGTGAGCGCCCCGGGCACCGCGGCCTTCTCCAGCACCTCCGCACGCCGCCCCAGCAACAGCACCCGGTCGCCGTCCGCCGCGAACATCTGCGCCGCCGCCAGCCCGATGCCCGTACCGCCACCACTGATCACGATGTTGCGAGTCATGATCCGAGAGTAGGAGCGAACCGCCGACGATGCCGGGATTTGTCCACAGGTCCGGCATGTTTGTACGACTATTCGTGCGCAGCGACTGTCCACAACGGCCGTGCAGCCACGAGGATCACCGCGGACTGCAGGACGAACAGCAGAGCCGACTGACACACGGCCGGCGCTCCGGGGAGCGCCAGTCACACGGCAGGGCTCAAGCCTGCCAGCCGACCGGCGGCGACGCCCGCCGCCGAGGGGCGCGGCGCGACGGCCTACAGGGCGCGGCGCATCGCCCGGTGCGGTAGGCCGGCGTCCGGGAACTCCGGGCCGTACGCCGCATAGCCGAGCCGCTCGTAGAAGCCGAGCGCGTGGGTCTGTGCGTGCAGGTCCACCGCGGTGAGGCCACGCGCGCGTGCCGCGTCCTCGATGGCCCGCACGAGGGCCACGCCGACGCCGAGCCCGCGGGCCTCGCGGACGACGGCGAGCCGCCCCAGGGAGCCCACCGAGACGTCCGCACCGGTCTTCGCGGCCGCGGCCTCGCCGTGCAGCAGCCGCCCGGTGCCGAGCGGCACACCGTCCTCGCGGATCGCCAGCACGTGCACGGCGACCGCGTCGTAGGCGTCGTACTCGATGGTTTCGTCGACGCCCTGTTCGACGACGAAGACCTCCTTGCGCACCGCGAAGCAGGCCTCGCGGTCGGCGGCGTCCTCGGCGAGCCGGAGGGCGTACGGCGCGCTCACGCGTACGTCTCCTCGCGGACCTGGTCGAGGGCCTTCTGCAGGTCCTCGGGATAGGCGCTCTCGAACTCCGCCCACTGGCCGTCCCCGGGGTGCTCGAAGCCGAGGCGCACGGCGTGCAGCCACTGGCGGGTCAGGCGCAGCCGCTTGGCGAGGGTCGGGTCGGCGCCGTAGGTGAGGTCACCGACGCAGGGGTGGCGGTGGGCGGACATGTGGACGCGGATCTGGTGGGTGCGGCCGGTCTCCAGCTTCACGTCCAGCAGGGAGGCGGCGCGGAAGGCCTCGATGAGGTCGTAGTGCGTGACGGAGGGCTTGCCGTCGGCCGTGACCGCCCACTTGTAGTCGTGGTTCGGATGGCGGCCGATCGGCGCGTCGATCGTGCCGCTCGTCGGGTCCGGGTGGCCCTGGACCAGGGTGTGGTAGCGCTTGTCGACCGTGCGCTCCTTGAACTGGCGCTTGAGCGAGGTGTACGCCCGCTCCGACTTGGCGACCACCATCAGGCCGGAGGTGCCGACGTCCAGGCGGTGCACGATGCCCTGGCGCTCGGCTGCGCCGGAGGTGGAGATCCGGTATCCGGCGGCGGCGAGACCGCCGATGACGGTCGGGCCGCTCCAGCCCGGCGACGGATGCGCGGCCACACCGACCGGCTTGACGATCACGACCACGTCCTCGTCGTCGTGCACGATCTCCATGCCCTCGACCGGCTCGGCGACCACCTGCACCGGCGCGGGCGCCTGCGGCATCTCGACCTCGAGCCAGGCGCCGCCGCTCACCCGCTCGGACTTGCCGACCACCGTGCCGTCGACCTGCACCTTGCCGGCCGCGGCCAGCTCGGCCGCCTTCGTGCGGGAGAAGCCGAACATGCGGGAGATGGCGGCGTCGACGCGCTCGCCCTCCAGGCCGTCGGGCACGGGCAGGGTGCGGATCTCGGGAATCGTGCTCACCCGTCGAGTATGCCGGACGAGTGGAACCGGCCCGCACGAGCCTGTGGAAAACCGCCTGTGGACGACGCCGGCCTCAGTCCTTGTGGACGGTGCCGTCCGGGTCCAGCCCCCTAAAGGACAGCAGGACGATCAGGATGCCGCCGCACACGATGGCCGAGTCGGCCAGGTTGAACACCGCGAACCCCTTGGGCGCGATGAAGTCCACGACCTTGCCCTCGAAGACACCGGGCGACCGGAAGATCCGGTCGGTGAGGTTGCCGAGGGCGCCGCCTAGCAGCAGACCGAGCGCGATGGCCCAGGGGTAGCTGTAGAGCTTGCGGGCCAGGCGGATGATCACCAGGATCACGGCCGCGGCGATCAGGGTGAAGATGATCGTGAAGGCCGCCCCGAAGCCGAAGGCCGCGCCCGGGTTGCGGGTGGCGTTCAGCTCCAGCCAGTCCCCGACGAGCCTGATCGGCTCGTGGCCCTCCAGCTTGGCGACCACCAGCAGCTTGCTGACCAGATCGAGGGAGTACGCGAAGACGGCCACCGCGAACAGCAGGGCGATCCGGCGCCCGCGAGGGCCCCGGGCCTGGGCCGGGGACTGCTGCTCGCCCGCGCCGGACGCGGCGGCCGGGGTGGACGCGCCGGAACCGGCGGGCGCTCCGGCCGCCGCCCGCTCGCCGCCGTCGTCCGGGGTGTCCGGCGTACCGATGATGCGCTCCGCCTCTGCCACGTGAGTCCCTCAACCTAGGTGCCTGACTGAGGACGAGACTACGGCACGGTCACGCACATTCAGGAGCGGCGTTCCTGCTTCTGCTTGCACTCGACACACAGCGTGGCCCGGGGGAAGGCCTGCATCCGGGCCTTGCCGATGGGGTTGCCGCAGTTCTCGCACAGGCCGTAGGTGCCCGAGTCCAGCCGCTCCAGGGCGTGCTCGTTCTGGACCAGCATCTCGCGCGCGTTGGCGGCGAGCGCCAGCTCGTGCTCGCGCGTGATGTTCTTGGTACCGGTGTCGGCCTGGTCGTCTCCCGCGCCGTCCCCGGAGTCCCGCATCAGGCCCGCGAGGGACGCCTCGGAGGAGCTGATCTCGGCACGCAGCCGCTCCACCTCGGACAGCAGCTCGGCACGGGCCTCGGCGACCTCTTCCGGGGTCCAGGGGTCCTCGCCGGGGCGCACCGCCAGTTCGCCGGGCTCCGCCGCGGCGACCCGCGCCTTGGGAACGGCGGTGTCCGCCGTGGCCGTGCCAGGAGTCTTCTTCGCAACCACTGTCGTGGCTCCCGTCTGCTTCGCGGCCCGCGCCGCGCCCGCCTTCTTGGCCCTGCTCGTGCCGGCCGCCTCCGTGGAGACGGCCTCCTCGGCCGCCTTCCTGCCGCCGGCCTTCCTGGCCGACGCCTTCTTGACGGCCGACTCCCGCGCCGCTCCCTTCGCCGCCGGCTGCTTTCCGCCGGTCTTCTCGGCCACCGCCCGCTCCGGGGCCGCCTCGGCCACGTCACCGGCGCCCGCCTTTCCGGCCGACGCCTTCTTGGCGGCGGCTTTCCCGGGCGGCTTCTCCTTGGCGGCACGCTCCTCACCGGCCGCCTTCTTGGCCGCACCGGCCGTCTTCCTGGTGACGGCCTTCTTCGACGCGGTTTCTTCCTTCACCACCGCCTTCTTGGCAGCCGTCCCCTTGGCCGCGGACTTCTTGGCAGCCGCCTTCTCGGCGACCGTCCTCCTGGCAGCCGTCCTCCCGGCGGCCGGCTCCTTCCCGGCCGTCTTCGTGCCGGCGGGTTCCTTCGTGGCGAGCTCCTTCGCGGTCGGCTCTCTCATCGCCGTGTTCCTCGCGGCCGGCTCCGCGCCCCCTGTCCCGGCAGCCCTCCTGCCCACTCCCTTGGCCTCGCCGTCGGAGGCAGCCGCAGCTCCGGCGGCGGCCGCGCCCCCGCTCCGGCCGGTCGCCGGCTGCCGTACGGCGGTCCTTTTCGCCACCATGGCCGCGACCCCTTCACATATTGTGATGTTGCTCGCGAATCGTGCTGGGACGATAAATCGACTTGAGTCCCGCGGCAACGGGGCACACCGCCTGATTCGCCCGCCCGCACCCCCCGCGCAGCGGGCCTGCATCCGTTGTGCCCAGCTCCCCGCCGGGTAATCCGCCGGGCCCCGCCCGCACGGACCCCGGCGCCCGCCTGCTGGCCATTCGGGTCATCCCGGACCGTCACGCGGCCGGCGGGCGCACCGGACGCAGAACGGGCCGCACGGGAAACCGGTCGGCCGCTGTCCGCGCGGCGCCGTACACTGGGCGGAGCGAAAAGCGTGGATGGGGACGAGTAGCGGCGTACGCAGCCCAGAGCGACCCGGGGACGGTGTGAGCCCGGGGGCGAGCGCGACGTGAAGATCACCCCGGAGCCGCCGGAAGAAAGCCGCAGCCAGCAGGCCGGGGCGAGTAGAACCGGCTTCGCGACCCCAATGAGGGGGCTCACCGGCGCGTACGGCGCGGCGGAGGGCCAAGGAGGGTGGTACCGCGGGAGCGCGCCGCACACGGCGTAGGCAGGATCGAAGGCTCTCGTCCCTCCGACGGAAGGCAGCAAGTCCGTTGGAGGATGCTCGCAGATGACAGCGCCGACGTACCGCCAGGTGCCCGCACAGGTCGACCTGCCCGCTCTTGAGCACGCCGTGCTCGACTTCTGGCGCGAGCAGAAGATCTTCGCCAAGAGCCTGGAGCAGTCCGAGGGCCGCCCGGAATGGGTGTTCTACGAAGGCCCGCCCACCGCCAACGGCATGCCCGGCGCCCACCACATCGAGGCGCGCGTCTTCAAGGACGTCTTCCCGCGCTTCCGCACCATGCGCGGCTACCACGTGGCCCGCAAGGCCGGCTGGGACTGCCACGGCCTGCCCGTCGAGCTGGCCGTCGAGAAGGAGCTGGGCTTCTCCGGCAAGCAGGACATCGAGGCGTACGGCATCGCCGAGTTCAACGCCAAGTGCCGCGAGTCCGTGACCCGGCACACCGACGCCTTCGCCGAGCTGACGACCCGCATGGGCTACTGGGTCGACCTGGACGACGCCTACCGGACCATGGACCCCGAGTACGTGGAGTCGGTCTGGTGGTCGCTGAAGGAGATCTTCACCAAGGGCCTCCTCGTCCAGGACCACCGGGTCGCGCCCTGGTGCCCGCGCTGCGGTACCGGCCTGTCCGACCACGAGCTGGCACAGGGCTACGAGACGGTCGTGGACCCCTCCGTGTACGTCCGTTTCCCGCTCACCTCCGGTCCGCTCGCGGGCGAGGCCGCGCTCCTGGTGTGGACGACGACCCCCTGGACCCTGGTGTCCAACACGGCCGTGGCCGCGCACCCGGAGGTCACCTACCTCGTCGCGACCAACGGCGAGGAGAAGCTCGTCGTCGCCGAGCCGCTGCTCGCCAAGGCACTCGGCGAGGGCTGGGAGAGCACGGGCCAGACCTTCACCGGCGCCGAGATGGAGCGCTGGAACTACCAACGTCCCTTCGAGCTCGTGGAGTTCCCGAGCGTCAGCGAGGGAACCCATGGGCACGGTCCGGAGCCGGCCCACTACGTGGTGAACGCCGACTACGTGACGACCGAGGACGGTACGGGTCTGGTCCACCAGTCCCCCGCCTTCGGTGAGGACGACCTCAAGGTCTGCCGCGCGTACGGCCTGCCGGTCGTGAACCCGGTCCGCCCGGACGGCACCTTCGAGGAGGACGTCCCGCTGGTCGGCGGCGTCTTCTTCAAGAAGGCGGACGAAAAGCTCACCGAGGACCTCCAGCAGCGCGGCCTGCTCTTCAAGCACGTCGCGTACGAGCACAGCTACCCGCACTGCTGGCGCTGCCACACCGCGCTGCTCTACTACGCGCAGCCCTCCTGGTACATCCGCACGACGGCGATCAAGGACCGCCTCATCCAGGAGAACGAGAAGACCAACTGGTTCCCGGACACGGTCAAGCACGGCCGGTACGGCGACTGGCTGAACAACAACATCGACTGGGCGCTGTCCCGCAACCGCTACTGGGGCACCCCGCTGCCGATCTGGCGTTGTGAGGAAGGCCACCTCACCTGTGTCGGCTCCCGGACGGAGCTGACCGAGCTGACCGGCACCGACCAGTCCGGCCTCGATCCGCACCGGCCGTACATCGACGAGGTCGCCTTCGCGTGCCGTCACGACGGCTGCGGCAAGACCGCCACACGCGTGCCGGAGGTCATCGACGCCTGGTACGACTCGGGTTCGATGCCGTTCGCGCAGTGGGGCTACCCGTACAAGAACAAGGAGCTGTTCGAGAGCCGCTACCCGGCGCAGTTCATCTCCGAGGCGATCGACCAGACCCGCGGCTGGTTCTACACGCTGATGGCCGTCGGCACGCTGGTCTTCGACAAGTCGTCGTACGAGAACGTCGTCTGCCTGGGGCACATCCTCGCGGAGGACGGCCGCAAGATGTCCAAGCACCTGGGCAACATCCTGCAGCCGATCCCGCTCATGGACCAGCACGGCGCGGACGCGGTGCGCTGGTTCATGGCGGCCGGCGGCTCCCCGTGGGCGGCCCGCCGGGTCGGCCACGGCACCATCCAGGAGGTCGTCCGCAAGACCCTGCTGACGTACTGGAACACGGTGGCCTTCCAGGCGCTGTACGCCCGTACGTCGAACTGGGCGCCCAGCGCGGCCGACCCGGCCCCGGCCGAGCGCCCGGTGCTGGACCGCTGGCTGCTGTCCGAGCTGCACGCGCTCACCGACCAGGTGACCCAGGCGCTGGAGGCGTACGACACCCAGCGCGCCGGCAAGCTGCTGTCCGCGTTCGTCGACGACCTGTCCAACTGGTACGTCCGCCGCTCGCGCCGCCGCTTCTGGCAGGGCGACAAGGCCGCGCTGCGCACGCTGCACGAGGTGCTGGAGACGGTCACCAAGCTGATGGCGCCGATCACCCCGTTCATCACCGAGCGGGTGTGGCAGGACCTGATCGTGCCGGTGACCCCGGGCACACCGGAGTCCGTGCACCTGGCCCCCTGGCCGGAGGCGGACCTGTCCTCCATCGACCCGGAGCTGTCGAGGCAGATGGTCCTGGTCCGCCGACTGGTGGAGCTGGGCCGGGCCACGCGTGCGGAGTCGGGCGTCAAGACGCGCCAGCCGCTGTCCCGCGCGCTGATCGCGGCGACCGGCTTCGAGTCCCTGGATCCCGAGCTGCACACCCAGATCACCGAGGAGCTGAACGTCTCCTCGCTGGCGTCGCTGTCCGAGGTCGGCGGCAGCCTGGTGGACACCACCGCCAAGGCCAACTTCCGCGCGCTGGGCAAGCGGTTCGGCAAGCGGGTGCAGGACGTGGCCAAGGCGATCGCCGCCGCCGACGCGGCCGGGCTGTCCCTCGCGCTGCGTGAGGGCACGGCCTCGGTGGAGGTCGACGGCGAGACGGTGACCCTCGCTCCCGACGAGGTGATCATCACCGAGACCCCGCGCGAGGGCTGGTCGGTGGCCTCCGACTCCGGTGCCACGGTGGCGCTGGACCTGGAGATCACCGAGGAGCTTCGGCAGGCGGGCCTGGCCCGTGACGCGATCCGGCTGATCCAGGAGGCCCGCAAGAACAGCGGTCTGGACGTGGCCGACCGGATCGCTCTGCGCTGGGTGTCGACGGACCCCGCGGTGGTCGCTGCGCTGGCCGAGCACAGTGAGTTGATCGCCGACGAGGTTCTGGCCACCGACTTCCGGCAGGGTGAGGGCGACGACGGCTTCGGTGAGCCGTTCACCGACGAGGGGCTGTCTCTCACGTTCCGGCTGCGGAAGGCGTAAGCGCCCAGTGGTGTGAGGAAGGGCCCGGTCTCCAGTGCGGAGGCCGGGCCCTTCCTCATGGGTTCAGGTGGGGGCCAACGCCCTCGCCCGTGCAGAGCAGGACCCGGCGCCCCCCCACAGGAGCCGCTGCAGCAGCGGCTCCTGTGGGGGGCGCCAGGTCCTGGGCGTCCTGCCGGTGCGCGGTCCGCATCGAGGCCGTCCGCAGCACGGGCGCCGGGTGCCGGCCGACGTAAGCACGGGCGCCGGGTGCCGGCCGACGTACACGCCGCCCGCCTCGTCGGCTCCGGGATCGACGGTCACCTCGACGCCGCCGCTCACCGCCGCGTCCATGCGCTCCGCCTCCACCGGCAGCCCCGCCGCCGCGAGCTGCGTCCGCACCTCGCCCGCCCACACGTGCCGGCGGTGCAGCGTCTCGGCGTCCGCGCGCTCGAAGCCGTAGTACGTCTGCTCCTCCATGGCCCGGCACGCTACAACCCGCCGCTGACACCTCCGTCAACCCGCGTGAACAGGGCGGGCCCCCGGGACCGAAGTCCCGGGGGCCCGCCCTGTTGAGCGCTGCCGACGCCGTTGTCGTACTAGTGCCCGGTGCTCAGTTGTCGTCCTCGTCGATCAGGAACCCGCGCATCGGCGAGGGTGCCTGACCCATCGGGGACGGGCCCTGCGGGCGGACCGGGGCCATCGGCTGGGTCATGGCCGGGGTCATCTGCTGCTGGCCGCCGTACGACGGGGCGGACGGACCGGGGTTGCCGCCCATCGTCTGGTTGCCGCCGTAGGACGGGGCGCTCGCGCCGGCCGGGGCCATGGAGGGCGCCGGGGACGGCGGCAGGGACGCGGTGGCGGGGGTGCGCGGCGGGGCCAGGGAGTCGTCGGCCTGGGTCTCCAGCTGGCGCAGCTGGGACTCGAGGTACGACTTCAGGCGCGTGCGGTACTCGCGCTCGAAGCCGCGCAGGTCCTCGACCTTGCGCTCCAGCGTGGCGCGGGCGGACTCCAGGGAGCCCATCGCGACGCGGTGCTTCTCCTGCGCGTCCCGCTCCAGGGCGTCGGCCTTGGCTCGGGCGTCACGCTCCAGACCCTCGGCGCGGCTGCGGGCCTCGCCGACGATCTTGTTGGCCTCGGAGCGGGCCTCGGCGATCGCCTGGTCGGCGGTCTGCTGGGCCAGCGAGAGGACTCGGGCGGCGCTGTCGCCGCCGGGGCCCTGACCGGGGCCGCCCATCGGACCGCCCATGGGGCCGCCCATCGGGCCACCCATCTGCTGCATGGGCGGCTGGCCGCCCATCGGGCCCTGACCCATCGGACCCTGACCCATCGGGCCCTGGCCCATCGGGCCCTGGCCCATCGGGCCCTGGCCCATCGGACCCTGACCCATCGGACCCTGACCCATCGGACCGGGACCCTGCGGGCCGCCCTGGCCGCCGGGACCGGCGGGCAGCTGCGGGGCGCCGCTCGGCAGCTGGGGCGGGCCACCCATGGGGCCGCCCATCTGCTGCTGCGGCGGGCCCGATATGCCGGCGGGCACCGGCGCGCCGGGACCTCGCATGCCCTGCTGCTGCGGGTGCGGCTGCTGGTCCTGCTCCGGCGGGCCCTTGCGCATGTTCTGCTGGTTCTGCGCGGCCGCACGGGTCGCCGCGGCCAGCTTGGCGCGCAGGTCCTCGTTCTCGCGGAGCAGACGGGTCAGTTCGGCTTCGACCTCGTCGAGGAAGGCATCGACCTCGTCCTCGTCATAGCCTTCTCGGAGGCGGACGGTCGTGAACTGCTTGTTCCGCACGTCCTCGGGGGTCAACGGCATCTCTTCACCTCAACGTAGTCATCGGCAGTCGGCAAGACCGTATCGTCCACCCTCATCACATGAAGCTCCCCGTGATGGAGAGGAGGATGTAGACGATGATCATCAGTACGAAGAAGGACAGGTCGAGCGCCACGCCCCCGAGACGCAGCGGCGGGATGAACCGCCGCAGAAGCTTCAGCGGTGGATCGGTGACAGTGTAGGTGGCCTCCAGTACGACCACCATCGCCTTGCCGGGTTGCCACGAGCGGGCGAACTGGAACACGTAATCCATGACCAGCCGGAAGATGAGCACGACGAGGAACACCAGCAGCGCGGTGTGGACCACCGTGACGAACACGCTCATGGCCTGCGCTTCCCTCTCCCCTGTTCCGTGCTCTTCCGAGCCTCGATCCGGTTGTTGCGTCTCAGCTCTGGTTGAAGAACCCGCCCTCTGCGATGCGGGCCTTGTCCTCCGCCGTGACATCGACGTTAGCAGGAGACAACAGGAACACCTTCTGCGTCACCCGCTCGATGCTGCCGTGAAGACCAAACACCAAACCGGCCGCAAAGTCGACAAGTCGCTTTGCGTCTGTGTCATCCATCTCAGTCAGATTCATGATCACCGGGGTGCCCTCACGGAAGTGTTCCCCGATGGTACGGGCCTCGTTGTAGGTCCGGGGGTGAAGCGTGGTGATCCGGTAAGGCTCTCGCTCGGACACAACCTTGGGCATGATCACCGGTGCGTTCTTCTCGAGGGACTGACGTTCTTGTGTGATGGATGCCACGGGCGCGATCCGCGCCGGACGTCCGGATTCCGCGGCGAGCGCAGCCGAACGGACCACCGGCTCGCGCGGCGCGGGCGGTTGCACGATTCGCACCTCTTCGTCCCTTTGGGACTGATGTGCGCTGTGCGACTGGTGTGAAGATTCGTGCCTTCGGTGATCCCGCTCGGGTTCCGGGTCCAACTCGGGCTCGAAGTCGTCGTCGGGGTCGAATCCGCGGCCGTCGTACCCATCGTCCTCCACGAGGCCGAGGTAGACCGCCATCTTGCGCATCGCGCCGGCCATGCTCTGAGTCCTCCGCTCTGTGGTGGATCGGCTGACGACTGCCAAGTGCCCGCGATCCACGAGGTCGTTGCGCCCGCTTTGAACAGGCATTGACCATATTTTCTGCTGTGGTCCGACTTCTTGGCGACGTTACCCGAGCCTAGGGCGGACTCCGAGTACCGCAGTGCCGACGCGCACATGTGTCGCCCCGGCGGCCACGGCCTGTTCGAGGTCCGCACTCATCCCTGCTGACACCATGGTTGCAGCCGGATGGGCTCGGCGCAGGTCAGTCGACAAATCCATGAGCCGTTCAAACGCCGCCTGTTCGCGTCCCGCGTACTCCCCGGTGAGCGGAGCGACGGTCATCAGCCCGTCGAGCCGCAGTCCCGGAGCCTCGCCGATGAGGTCGGCCAACTCTTCGATTCCGCCCGGGCCCACGCCTCCGCGCTCGCCCCGGCCGCTCTCCCCCGCGTCCAGGGCCACCTGGACGAGGCAGCCCACCTCGCGCCCCGCCCGCACGGCCTCCTTCGACAGAGCCGTGACGAGCCTGGGGCGATCCACGGACTGCACGACATCCGCGTAACCGACCACGGAACGGACCTTGTTGGTCTGCAACTGACCGACAAAGTGCCATTTGAGCGGCAGATCCGCACATGCCGCAGCCTTCGGTGCCGCGTCCTGGTCACGGTTCTCGGCGACATGGCGCACACCGAGTTCCGACAGGATCCGCACATCGCTCGCCGGGTAGGTCTTGGTGACCACGATCAGGGTCACCTCCTCCCGCTTGCGCCCTGCCGCCACACACGCGGCGGTGATGCGCTCCTCCACTTTCGCCAGGTTTCCGGCGAGTTCGGTCTTACGGTCCGTCATGCCCCATCAGTCCAGCCAGACATAGCCCGCGAGCCGCCCGGTGGTGCGGTCTCGGCGGTACGAGAAGTGGTCGCCCGACTCCAGCGTGCACTCCGGCGACTGCGCCCGGTCGCACACCCCGAGCCGGTCGAGCTGTGCGTGCACCCCGGCGCTCACGTCGACCGCCGGCGTGCCCCAGCTCGTCCCAGCGTGCGCCGCCGGTTCGACGGCCGCCACCTCGGCGCGCATCGCCTCCGGCACCTCGTAGCACCGCCCGCACACGGCCGGTCCGGTGCGGGCGGCGATCCGGCCCGGCTCGGCGCCGAGTCCGACCATGGCCCGTACGGCGGCGGGGACGACGCCCTTGACCATGCCGGGCCGGCCCGCGTGCGCCGCCGCCACGACCCCGGCGACGGGATCGGCGAGCAGCACCGGCACGCAGTCGGCGGTGAGGACGGCGAGGGCGAGTCCGCGGCGGGCGGTGACGATCGCGTCGACCTCCGGCACCGGGCTCTCTCCCCAGGGCTCGTCCACCACGGCCACGTCGGCGCCGTGCACCTGGTTCATCCAGACGACCCGGCCCGGGTCGAGGCCGAGCGACTTGGCCGCGATGTCCCGGTTGGCCCGTACGGCCTCCGGGTCGTCGCCCACCGCGCCGCCGAGGTTCAGCTCCTCATACGGAGCGGCGCTCACCCCGCCCCACCGGTCGGTGAAGGCGAAGTGCGCGCCGCTCACGCGCTCGCGCGTTCCTATCACTTGAGGAAGTCCGGCACATCCAGCTCCTCGGCCGCGCTGTCCGCGTAGGAGGGGCGGGGCGCCGGCGTCACCGGCGGGGCGGCCGGGATGTCGGCCACCGGCTCGGGCGCCGGCTCCGGCTCCTCCTTGGGCTTGACGCTGCCCAGCGAGCCGAAGGACGGACGGCTGGGCTCGCTCGGCCGGGCCGGACCGGGCTCGTCGCGGCGGGAGCCCGCCGAAGCCGAGGCCGAGCCGAGGACGTTGTCCCGGCGGGCCGGGGGCTGGCCGCCGTCGAAGCCGGCCGCGATCACGGTGACCCGGACCTCGTCGCCGAGGGCGTCGTCGATGACCGCGCCGAAGATGATGTTGGCCTCGGGGTGGGCGGCCTCGCTGACCAGCTGGGCGGCCTCGTTGATCTCGAACAGACCGAGGTCGGAGCCGCCGGAGATGGAGAGCAGCACGCCTCGGGCGCCGTCGATGGACGCCTCCAGCAGCGGCGAGGAGATGGCCATCTCGGCCGCGGCCACCGCGCGGTCGTCGCCGCGGGCCGAGCCGATGCCCATGAGGGCCGAACCGGCCTCGGACATGACCGACTTCACATCGGCGAAGTCGAGGTTGATCAGGCCGGGCGTGGTGATGAGGTCGGTGATGCCCTGGACACCGGAGAGCAGGACCTGGTCGGCGGACTTGAAGGCGTCCAGGACCGAGACCTGGCGGTCCGAGATGGACAGCAGCCGGTCGTTGGGGATGACGATGAGGGTGTCGACCTCTTCGCGCAGCTCGGCGATGCCGTCCTCGGCCTGGTTCGCGCGGCGCCGTCCCTCGAAGGTGAACGGGCGCGTCACCACGCCGATGGTCAGGGCGCCCAGCGAGCGCGCGATGTTGGCCACGACGGGCGCGCCGCCGGTGCCGGTGCCGCCGCCTTCACCGGCCGTCACGAAGACCATGTCGGCCCCCTTGAGGACCTCCTCGATCTCCTCGCGGTGGTCCTCGGCGGCCTTGCGGCCGACGGCCGGGTTGGCTCCGGCGCCGAGTCCGCGGGTGAGTTCGCGGCCGACGTCGAGCTTGACGTCGGCGTCGCTCATCAACAGCGCCTGTGCGTCGGTGTTGATGGCGATGAACTCGACACCCTTGAGACCGACCTCGATCATCCGGTTGATGGCATTGACACCACCGCCGCCGACACCGATGACCTTGATGACTGCGAGGTAGTTCTGCGGTGCTGCCACGTCGAAGGCCTCTCGCCTCGAATTACGTTGTCGCCGCCGGGCGGTGCCCCGCGCCGGGACGACGGATGCCGAATGGGACGGTCCGTAACGCCGACCCGAACCCTAACCCTGAAGTTTAGGGTTACCAGTGTGTCTGTTCCCTGGAGTCTTCTGAACAGGACACTAAGTCGACAAGTGGCGCCCGTTCAACGAACACGCCGAACCTCCCGTTTTTCTTTTCACCCTATGTGATCAGCCATAGCAGTGCCCAACCAGGGTGCTGGCCTGCGCTGATGTGCGTCAACTCCCCGATGACGCAGGGGCGGTGGGAACGCTGACGTCGAAGTGCCGCGCGCCGGGAGCTGCTTTCATGAGAGCTGCGAGGGTCCGTGCCTTGGCCCGGCCGTTCTCGCTGCTGCCCCACGCGACCGTGCGGCCGTCGGCCAACTCCAGCGAGATGGCGTCGTAGGAACGGACTTGGACGGACCGGGTGTCCGCAGCCACGGCGGCCGGCAGATCGCCCGCGACCCGGACCGCCTCCCGCACCAGCCGGTCGGTGCCGAAGCGCCGGAAGCTCGCGGCGGCGGAACCGGTGCGGGAGAGGGACAATTCCAGTGCCGGAACGCCATTCGGCGCCTGCGAAACCGTGGCGAACCGGACACCTTCGTGGTCGATTTCGACGAAGTCCCGTCCCTTTCGGCTCAGCAGAACCGGAGTGCGCTCGGTCACTTTCAGGCCGATTCCATGGGGCCAGGCACGGACCACGTCAACCGTGTCAATTCGGGGCAGTTTCCGGCGGAGTCGGGCTTCGATGCCGTCCGTGTCGACGGAAATCATCGGCGCCCCGACCGGTACGGCCGCCGCGTCCAGCACCTCGGCGGGGGTCAGCACGCGCGTGCCGGACACCGAGACGTGCTCGACGCACACCCATGTCGATCCGTACAACACCCAGGTGCCACCGGCCCCGAGGAGCACGGCGAGTGCGGCCAGGATGACGATCGTACGAAGGCGCGGCTTTTTGAGCCTGCGGACGAGCGGCGGGCCGGACGACTCCTGCTGGCGTTCACCGCGCTCGGCGGTGGAGGGTCCGGCCACGCTCACTGCCCTTTCGTCATACGGTCCTAACGGCGCGAGGCGATCGCCTCGTACACCATGCCGACGAGCAGGTCGTCGGCGTCCCGGCGGCCGAACTCGCTTGCCGCGCGGGACATCTCGTACAGCCGGTGCGGATCGGCGAGCACGGGCAGGACGTTCTGCTGCACCCACTCGGGCGTGAGTTCCGCGTCGTCGACGAGGAGGCCGCCGCCGGCCTTCACCACCGGCTGGGCGTTGAGCCGCTGTTCGCCGTTGCCGATGGGCAGCGGGACATAGGCGGCCGGGAGTCCGACGGCGGAGAGTTCGGCGACGGTCATCGCGCCCGCGCGGCAGAGCATCATGTCCGCCGCGGCATACGCGAGGTCCATCCGGTCCAGGTAACTTACCGGGATGTAGGGGGGCATCCCCGGCATCTGGTGCACCTGCGGCAGTTCGTTCTTCGGGCCGACCGCGTGCAGGATCTGGATGCCGGCCTGCTGCAGCCACGGGGCGACCTGCTGGACGACCTCGTTGAGGCGGCGGGCGCCCTGGGAGCCGCCGGAGACGAGCAGCGTGGGCAGGTTCGGGTCGAGGCCGAAGCGGTGGCGCGCCTCGGGGCGGACGGCCGCACGGTCCAGGGTGGCGATGGAGCGGCGCAGCGGGATGCCGATGTAGCGGGCGTCGCGCAGCTTGCTGTCGGGCGTGGAGACGGCGACCCGGGCCGCGTACCGCGAGCCGATCTTGTTGGCCAGGCCCGGGCGGGCGTTGGCCTCGTGGATCACGATGGGCACGCCGAGGCGCTTGGCGGCCAGGTAGCCGGGCAGGGCGACATAACCGCCGAAACCGACCACCACGTCCGCCTTGGTGCGTTCCAGGATCTGTTCGGCGGCCTTGATGGTGCCGCGCAGCCGGCCCGGAACGGTGATCAGCTCGGGGGTCGGCTTGCGGGGCAGCGGCACCGCCGGGATCAGCGCCAGCTCGTAGCCGCGCTCCGGGACGAGCCGGGTCTCCAGGCCGCGCTCCGTGCCCAGGGCCGTGATCCCCACGGTCGGGTCCTGCCTGCGCAGGGCGTCCGCGAGGGCGAGCGCGGGCTCGATGTGGCCGGCGGTCCCCCCACCGGCGAGTACGACATGCACCGAAATTCACCGCTCTCCGGACGAACGCGCCACCGAGGCACGCCGTCGCATCGTGTTCCATCTCCGAGGCCCCCGCTCACCGCCGGAGCCTCCCGCCCGCTTTCTACCAAAGCGAGGTTGCCGCATCGCAAGCGCCGCCCGCGCAGCGGGCTCGTCGCGTGCGAAGGCGATCAGCAGCCCGATGGCGAACATGGTCGGCAGCAGGGCGGACCCTCCGTAGGAGAACAGCGGGAGGGGGACGCCGGCGATCGGCAGCAGACCGAGCACCGCACCGATGTTGATCACCGCCTGGGCGGTGATCCAGGTGGTCACGCCTCCCGCGGCGTACCTCACGAAGGGGTCCTCCGTGCGTCCGGCCACGCGGATACCCGCATAGCCTAGAGCCGCGAACAGGGCGAGCACCGACAGCGTCCCCGCCAGGCCCAGTTCCTCACCGGTGACCGCGAAGATGAAGTCGGTGTGGGCTTCGGGAAGTTGGCCCCATTTTTCCACACTCGCACCGAGACCGGAACCAAAAAGTCCGCCGGAGGCGAGGGCGTAGATGCCGTGCACGGCCTGCCAGCACATGTCGTTCGGGCCGGAGTCGGTGGCGGCGATGCAGTTGAGGCGGGCGAGGCGGTGGGGGCTGGTCTTGATGAGGACGCCGCCGATCAGGGTCGCGATCGTCAGCACCCCCGCGAACAGCCGGGTGGGCGCCCCCGCGAGCCACAGCAGGCCGAACAGGATCGCGGTGAGGATGATCGTCGTACCCATGTCGCCGCCGAGCATGATCAGACCGAGCAGCAGGAAGGTGACCGGCACCAGCGGCACCAGCATGTGCTTCCACTGGGTCAGCAGCCTCTTCTCCTGCTTGCGGGCGATCAGGTCCGCGCCCCACAGCACCAGGGCGAGCTTGCCGAACTCGCTGGGCTGGGCCTGGAAGGAGCCGCCGAGGGAGATCCAGTTCTGGTTGCCGTTGACCGTCATCCCTATCCCGGGCACCTGCACCAGGGCCATCAGGAAGACGGCGGCGGCCAGGATCGGATAGGCGAGCGCCCGGTGCAGTTTCACCGGCATGCGGGAGGCCGTGAACAGCAGTACGCCGCCCAGCACGGCGGCCAGCAGCTGCTTGCGGAAGAAGTACGACCCCGGCAGCGACATCTGCAGTGCGGTGATCTGGGAGGCCGAGTAGACCATCACCAGGCCCAGCACGATGATCAGCACGCTGCCGCCGAGGATCAGGTAGTAGGCGGTCAGCGGCCGGTCCCAGGCCTTGCGTGCCCGCCCGTAGAGCCGTTGCACGGGACTCTCGCCCGTGGGCCGGGAGACGGCGGGACGCGGACGCCGGGACGCCCCCTGCACGGGCGGCTTTCCGGTACGGCTACTGGGCATCGGCGCCTCCACTGAACGTCGACCGTCCCACGCGTCCCTCCCAAGATCCGCCCGGCGGGCGGCCGGGGTCAGGCTTCGAGTTCGCGGACCGCCGCCGCGAACGCGTCACCGCGCTGGTTGTAGTTGGTGAACATGTCCATGGAGGCGCAGGCCGGGGCCAGCAGCACCGTGTCACCGGGCTGAGCGAGCCGCCTCGCCTCCGTCACCGCCTGGAGCATCGCCCCAGTGTCGGTCCGGTCGAGGTCGACCACGGGTACTTCCGGGGCGTGTCGCGCGAGGGCGTCGCGGATCAGCGCCCGGTCGGCGCCGATCAGGACGGCACCGCGAAGTCGCTTTGCCGACTTGGCGACCAGTTCCCCGAAGGTCGCACCCTTCGCCAGACCACCCGCAATCCATACAATCGACTCATATGCCGCCAACGAGGCCTCCGCGGCATGGGTGTTGGTCGCCTTGGAGTCGTCCACGTACGCGACGCCGTCGAGGTCGGCGACGTGCTCGATGCGGTGCGCGTCCGGGCGGAAGGCCCTGAGGCCGTCCCGTACGGCCTGGGCGGGCACCCCGTAGGCGCGCGCGAGGGCCGCCGCGGCAAGGGCGTTGGCGATGTTGTGCGGGGCCGGCGGATCGATGTCGGAGACCTCGGCCAGCTCCTGGGCGTTCTTCTGCCGGTTCTCGACGAAGGCGCGGTCGACCAGGATGCCGTTCACGACGCCGAGTTGGGAGGGCGCGGGGCTGCCGAGGGTGAAGCCGATGGCCCGGCAGCCCTCCTCGACGTCGGCCTCGCGCACCAGCTCCTCGGTGAGCTTGTCGGCCACGTTGTAGACGCAGGCGATCCGATTGCCTTCGTAGATACGGCCCTTGTCCCTGGCGTACGCCTCCATGGAGCCGTGCCAGTCGAGGTGGTCGGGGGCGAGGTTGAGGACGGCGGCCGAGTGGGCGCGCAGCGAGGGCGCCCAGTGCAGCTGGTAGCTGGAGAGCTCCACCGCGAGGACGTCGTAGGTCTCCTCGCCGAGGACGGCGTCCAGCAGCGAGACGCCGATGTTGCCCACGGCGGCCGTGCGCAGGCCCGCGGCCCTCAGGATGGACGCGAGCATCTGCACGGTCGTGGTCTTGCCGTTGGTGCCCGTGACGGCCAGCCACGGGGCGGCGTCGGGGCCGCGCAGGCGCCAGGCCAGCTCGACGTCGCCCCAGACCGGCACGCCCGCTTCGGCGGCCGCGGTGAACAGGGGCTTGTCGGGCTTCCAGCCCGGCGCGGTGACGATCAGCTCGGTGCCCTCGGGCAGGGTCGCCCCGTCGCCGAGGCGCACGGTGATGCCGAGCGCCTCCAGTTCGGCGGCCTGCTCACGCGCGCGTGCGTCGTCGCCGTCGTTGACGACCGTGACGCTCGCCCCGCGCGCGTGCAGCACCTTGGCCGCCGGGACGCCGGAGACACCGAGCCCTGCGACGGTGACGTGCTTGCCCTGGAAGTCGTGGGGCTCCGAGGTGGAGGTCACTTTTCCGCTGCCCATCCTGCATAGAAGAGGCCCAGTCCGACAATCACACAGATTCCCTGGATGATCCAGAATCGGACCACCACCAGGACCTCGGACCAGCCCTTGAGTTCGAAGTGGTGCTGGAGTGGCGCCATCCGGAAGACGCGCTTGCCGGTGAGCCGGAAGGAGCCGACCTGGATGACGACCGACATGGTGATCAGGACGAACAGGCCGCCCATGATGGCCAGCAGCAGCTCCGTGCGGGAGAGGATGGCCAGGCCGGTGAGGACACCGCCGAGGGCGAGCGAACCGGTGTCGCCCATGAAGATCTTCGCCGGCGAGGTGTTCCACCACAGGAAGCCCAGGCAGGCGCCCATCAGCGCGGAGGCGATCACCGCGAGGTCGAGCGGGTCGCGCACCTCGTAGCAGGCGGCCGGGTTGGTCAGGGTCTGCGCGTTGGCGCAGGACTCCTGGAACTGCCACACGCCGATGAACGTGTAGGCGCCGAAGACCAGCACGGAGGCGCCGGTGGCCAGACCGTCCAGACCGTCGGTGAGGTTCACGCCGTTCGACATCGCGAGGATCATGAACAGCGCCCAGACGACGAACAGCACCGGGCCGATCGTCCAGCCGAAGTCGGTGATGAAGGACAGCTTGGTGGAGGCCGGGGTGTTGCCGCGGGCGTCGGCGAACATCAGGGACAGCACCGCGAAGGCGATGCCGACGATCAGCTGGCCGGCCATCTTCGCCTTGGCCCGCAGACCCAGCGAACGCCGCTTGACGATCTTGATGTAGTCGTCGAGGAAGCCGACCAGGCCCATGCCGAACATCAGGCCGAGGACCAGCAGCCCGGAGTAGGTGGGCGGGTAACCGGTGATGAGCTTGCTCAGGAAGTACGCCGCGATCGTCGCCAGGATGAAGGCGATACCGCCCATCGTCGGCGTACCGCGCTTGCTGGCGTGCTCGCGCGGACCGTCGTCACGGATGTACTGGCCATAGCCCTTGCGGGCGAGGAGCTTGATCAGCAGCGGGGTGCCGATCAGCGTCAGGAAGAGGCCAATGACTCCTGAGAACAGGATCTGCTTCATCATCGGGCGACAACCTCGCCCTCGGCACCGGTCTCGACGAGCGCCTGGGCAACGCTCTCCAGACCCACCGAACGGGACGCCTTCACGAGCACGACGTCCCCCGGGCGCAACTCGCTGCGCAACAGGTCGATCGCCGCCTGTGCGTCGGACACGTGCACCGACTCCTCACCCCACGAACCCTCGTTATATGCGCCCAGTTGCAGCCAGGAGGCCTCAATCCCCCCGACGGCGACGAGCTTGCTGACGTTGAGCCGGACGGCGAGCCGTCCGACGGCGTCGTGCTCGGCGAGCGCCTCGTCCCCCAGCTCGGCCATCTTGCCGAGCACCGCCCACGTGCGGCGCCCCTTGCCCATGGCCGCGAGCGCCCGAAGGGCGGCCCGCATGGACTCGGGGTTGGCGTTGTAGGCGTCGTTGACGATGGTCACGCCGTCCGGGCGCTCGGTGACCTCCATCCGCCAGCGGGAGAGGGAGCCCGCCTCGGAGAGCGCGGTGGCGATCTCTTCCGCGGACATGCCCAGCTCATGGGCGACGGCGGCCGCGGCGAGCGCGTTCGACACGTGGTGCTCACCGTACAGGCGCATGGTCACATCGCTTGCACCGGAGGGTGTGAGAAGCCTGAAGGAAGGCTGTCCGCTGTCCGTGAGTCGCACGTTCTCGGCGCGTACGTCCGCTTCGGCCGACTCTCCGAAAAGGACCACCTTCGCCTTGGTACGGGCGGCCATGGCGCGCACCAGCGGGTCGTCGGCGTTGAGGATCGCGGCGCCGTCCTCCGGAAGGCCCTCGACGAGCTCGCCCTTGGCCTGTGCGATCTGCTCCCGGCCGCCGAACTCGCCGATGTGGGCGGTGCCGACGTTGAGGACCAGGCCGATCTTCGGGGGCGTGAGGCCGGTGAGGTAGCGGATGTGCCCGATGCCGCGCGCGCCCATCTCCAGCACGAGGAACCGCGTCTCCTCGGTGGCGGACAGGGCGGTCAGCGGCAGCCCGATCTCGTTGTTGAGCGAGCCGGGCGTGAACACGGTCGGCGCCTTGCGCCGGAGCACCTGCGCGATCAGGTCCTTGGTGCTGGTCTTGCCCGCCGAGCCGGTCAGGGCGACGAGGGTCGCGCCGAGCCGGCGTACGACGTGCCGGGCGAGGGCGCCGAGCGCGGTCTGGACGTCGTCGACGACGATCGCGGGCACGCCGACCGGGCGCGAGGCCAGTACGGCGACCGCGCCCGCCTCGATCACCTGCGGTGCGTAGTCGTGGCCGTCCACGCGCTCGCCGACGAAGGCGGCGAACAGGCTGCCCGGCACCACCTCGCGGGAGTCCCGGACGACCGGTCCCGTGACCTCGGCGGACGGATCCGGTATGTCGTGCGTCTGCCCGCCGACGACTGCTGCGATCTCGGCGAGGGAGAGGGCGATCACAAGTTCATCCCCTGGGTCTTCTGGATTTTCATCCCTGGGTTTTCTGGATGGCTTCGCGGAGCACCTGGCGGTCGTCGAAGGGACGGATCACGCCGGCGATGTCCTGGCCCTGCTCGTGCCCCTTGCCCGCGACCAGCACGGTGTCGCCGGCCTGGGCGCGGCCCACGACGGCGGCGATCGCGGCGGCCCGGTCCTCGAACAGGAGCACCTCGCCCCGCTCGTGCGCGGGCACGGAGGCGGCGCCCTGGAGCATGGTCGCGAGGATCGCGAGGGGGTCCTCGGAGCGGGGGTTGTCGGAGGTCAGTACGGCCGTGTCAGCGAGCCGGGCCGCGGCGGCGCCCATCGGGGCGCGCTTGGTCTGGTCGCGGTCACCGCCGCAGCCGAGGACGATGTGCAGGCGGCCCTTGGTGACCTTGCGCAGCGCCTTGAGCACGGACTCGACGGCGTCGGTCTTGTGGGCGTAGTCGACGACCGCGAGGTAGGGCTGCCCGGCGTCCACGCGCTCCAGGCGGCCGGGGACGCCCGGGACGGCGGCGATGCCGTCGGCGGCGGTCTGCGGGTCGAGACCGGCGGCGGCGAGGGCGACGACGGCGGCGAGGGTGTTCGCCACGTTGAAGGGACCGGCGATCGGAGACTTGGCGTGTACGCGCTCACCCTTCGGGCCCACGACGGTGAACGTCGAGTCCATGGGGCCGACCTGGACGTCCTCGGCACGCCAGTCGGCGTCGGGGTGGCCCTCGGCGGAGAAGGTGACGACCGGGACCGTGGCCTCCTCGGCGAGCCGGCGGCCGTACGCGTCGTCGGCGTTGATCACACCGAGTCTGCTGCGCTCCGGCGTGAACAGCTGCGCCTTGGCCCGGAAGTAGTCCTCCATGTCGGAGTGGAACTCCATGTGTTCCGGGCTGAGGTTGGTGAACACGGCGATGTCGAAGACACAGGCGTCGACCCGGCCGAGGACCAGGGCGTGGCTGGAGACCTCCATGGCGACCGCCTCGACGCCGCGCTCGCGCATGACGGCGAACAGGGCCTGCAGGTCGGTGGCCTCGGGGGTGGTGCGCTCGGACTTGATGCGCTCGTCGCCGATGCGCATCTCGACGGTGCCGACGAGGCCCGTGGACTTCGCGGTCCTGAGCCCGCCCTCGACCAGATAGGCGGTGGTGGTCTTGCCGGAGGTGCCGGTGATGCCGATCTGGAGCAGGTCGCGGCCGGGGTGGCCGTAGATCGTCGCCGCCAGCTCGCCCATCCGTCCGCGCGGGTCGTCCACGACGAGGACCGGCAGTCCGGTCGCGGCGGCGCGCCCGGCGCCCGTCGGGTCGGTGAGCACGGCGACCGCGCCGAGGCCGGCGGCCTGGGTGACGAAGTCGGCGCCGTGCAGGCGGGCGCCCGGGAGGGCGGCGTACAGGTCGCCGGGGCGGACGGCGCGCGAGTCGTGGGTGATCCCCGTGACCTCGGCGGCGGCGTCCGGAGCGGCGGCACCCAGCTGATCGGCCAGTTCCGCGAGGGGTGTGGCGGAGACCTGAACCGGTCGCGGCGGTCCCGGGTATGTCACGGAAGCGCCCTTCTGGGTGGTTTGGGACTGATCAGCGTGTGGCACGGCGGTGAGCGTACCGGGCGTACCCGCTCCGGAGCGAAGTGAGGGGTTCTCGGCCCCTTGGTTCCCGGCGTCGGGGGTGATCGTTGTCACGAGTTGGTTCCTGGTGTTCCGGTGCTGATCAGGGCTTGTAGTCGACGGGCAGGTTCGCGGCCGGCGCACCGGTCGGCGGGACCTGGAGGGTCTTCAGGGCGAACTCCATCACCTGCTTGTAGATGGGACCGCAGATCTGGCCGCCGAAGTAGCTGCCGGAGGTGGCGTTCTGGATGGCGCAGTAGACGGTGATGCGGGGGTTGTCGGCGGGCGCGAACCCGGCGAACGACGAGGTGTAGCCGCGGTACCTGCCGGTGGCCGGATCCACGCGGTTGGCCGTGCCGGTCTTGCCGGCGACGTTGTAGCCGGGGATGCGGGCCTTGATGCCGGTGCCCTGCTCGTCGTCCACCACGGACTCCAGCATCTGCGCGAGGGCCCTGGCCGTCTTCTCGCTGACGACCCGGGTCTGCCTGGGCTTGTGCGCGGGTGTGAAGCGCCCGTCGGGCCCCTTGGTGCCGCGCACCAGGGTCGGCTCGATCCGGACCCCGCCGTTGGCGATGGTCGAGTACACGGAGGCGGCCTGTACGGCGTTGATGGAGAAACCCTGGCCGAAAGGAATCGTGTACTGCTGCGAGGTGGACCACTTCTGGTACGGCGCGAGGATGCCGGGGGTCTCGCCGGGGAAGCCGAGTCCGGTGTAGCTGCCGATGCCGAACTTGCGCAGGTACGAGTAGAGCACCCTGTCGGCCTCGGACTGCGTCCTGCCGAGCTGGCCGGTGGCGAGGATGGTGCCGATGTTGCTGGACTTGGCGAGGACGCCGTTCAGCGTGAGATACCAGGTGTCGTGGTCGACGTCGTCCTGGAAGAGCCGGTCGCCGCGGTGCAGCCGGTTGGGTACGACGACGTGGGTGAGCGGGGTCGCCGCGTTCTCCTGGAGCACGGCCGCCATGGACATCAGCTTGGCGGTGGAGCCGGGCTCGTAGGCGTCCTGGAGGGCCGCGTTGCCCAGGGCCTCGCCGTCGGCCTTCGACAGGTCGTTGGGGTCGAACCCGGGCGAGTTGGCCATGGCCAGGATCTGCCCGGTGCGGGTGTCCTGGACGACGACATAGCCGCGGTCGGCCCTGGACTTCGCCACCTGCTCGGTGATGGCGTTCTGCGCGGCCCACTGGATGTCGCGGTCGATGGTCAGCTCGACGTCGGAACCGGGCACGGCGGGCGTCTCCGTCGACCCGGCCGTGGGCACCTCACGCCCCCCGGACTGGGCGTACCGGATCTTGCCGTCCTTCCCGGTGAGCTGCTTGTTCAGCTCCTGTTCGATGCCGCCGCCGCCCTGGCCGTCGGCGTTGACCCAGCCCAGTATCGCGGCGGCGAGGTCGCCGTTGGGGTACACCCGCTGGCTGCTCGGGTCGGCGAAGACGCCGGCGAGCACGTTGACGGTGTTGCCGTCCTTCTCCGCCTTCTTGGCGAGCGCGCTCTTCAGGTCCTTGATCTGCTTCCAGACCTGCGGGGTCTGCCGGGTGGCGAGCCGGGCGTACCGGGAGTTCATGTTCCGGGGCCGCAGCTTCCTCACGAGGTCGGCCTGGCTCTGCCCGAGGATCGGCGCGAGCAGCGCGGCGGCCTGCTCCGGGCCGTCGCCGATCTTCAGCTGCTGCCTGCTGAACATCGTCGGATCGGCCGTGATGTCGTACGCGTCCTCGCTGATGGCGAGGGCCACGCCGTTGCGGTCGGTGATCCCGCCGCGGTCGGCGGCCAGCGTGTGCACGACATACCTGTTCTGTTCGGCCTGCGCGGCGTACGCGCCGGCGTCGACGGCCTGCACCTGGAGCAGCCGTACGACGAAGGCGATCAGGACCAGGGTCAGCGTCAGGCTGACCAGGCGCAGCCGGGGCCGGGGGCTGCCGAGCCGGAGCGGGCGCTGGGCCGGCGGCAGAGCACCGCTCGGCCGTCGCGCCGGACGCGCACCGGGCACGGGCTGCCGCCGCACGGCACTCCTCGGCCGCGGCGGCCTGGCCGGCCCGGCCACACGACGGCGCGGCGGTTCCCTGTCGGACACTTGCGTCACCTGCCAGGGGTCGGGGTGGGAATGGGCTGGGACATCGAAAGCCGCGCCACGACACCTTCCGGGGCGGCGACCGGGGCCGGACGGCAGCACAGCGCCGGCTGGACCGCACCGACGGCACACCAGGACCGGCGCCCGCCCCTCCCGCCACCCGGGCGGAGCGCACACGCCGGCCCCGGCACACGACGGCGCGGTTCCCTGTCGGACACGTCCGTCACCTGCCGGGGGCCGGGGTGGGGGCGGGCTGGGGGATGGAGGGGGGCGGGGGAATGGCCGCGGCGGGGTCGGAGGCGACGGCGGCGGACCGGGGCTGTCCCGGTGCCGGTGCGGCGGGCGACGGCGTGGCCGGGGCCGGGGTGGTGGGCGCGGCGGGGGTCGGCGCGGCGGGCGTGGCCGAGGCCGGGGTGGTGGGCGGGGCCAGGGTCGTGGCGGGAGCCGTGGCCGGGGTCAGGGACTGAGGGGCGGCCGGGTCGGCGAAGGTGGCGGACTCGGGGCCGGCGGCGCTCGGGACGCCCTTGACCTTGCCGTCCGCACCGAGGAAGGCCGGGTCGCCGCCGGGGACCATGCCGAGTTCGTGGGCGCGGCGCTGGAGGGCGTCGGGAGCGGAGTAGGCGTCGATGTCCCGCTGCAGGGCCTGTTCCTCGTCGGTGAGGTTCTTCGTCTGCTTCTGCAGGTCGGCGAGTTTGAACGAGCCTTCGCTGAGTGCGGAGTTGAGCACCAGCAGCCCGATGAGGCCGCCGCCGAGGAGCAGGACGACGAGCAGGACGAACGGGGTGCGGGCGGCCCGCGCACGGCCGGCCGGGAAGAGCCGGGCGAGCCGCGCGGCCCGCCCCCTCAGTTCGGGTTTCCTACTCACGGCTCCCCCGGTCGGTTCGGGAGCCCTCGTGGCGCTCCCGGTGGGTTTGGAGACCTTCACCGGTCTCCCGGTACGTCGGGTATCCCTCACCGCTCCCGCAGTACGCCCGGGCTCCCTCACCGGTCCGGCAGTATGCCCGGGCCCGCTCGCCGGTCTCCCGGTACGCCCGGGATCCCGCACCGGCACCCCGGTACGTCCCAAGAACCACATGACCGCTCTGGTGAGTCCGGCGGCCTCCGCGAGCCACCCGGTGGGTCCAGGAACCCTCGTGGCCCTCCTGGAGAGACCGACGGCTCCCGCCGGCCACCGGGTGCGTGCGAAAACCCTCGCGGTCTCCCCGGTGAGTTCGGGAATCCAACCGACCCGTCTCGGTCACTCGGCGTCCTCCCTGATGCGTTCGGCGCCGCGCAGCCTGGCCGGTGCGGCCCGGCGGTTCTCGGCGACCTCTTCCTCGGTGGGAAGTTCGGCACCCCGGGTGACCAGCTTGAGCCGCGGCTGGTAGCGCTCCGGCACGACCGGCAGGCCGGGGGGCGCGGTGGAGGCGGCGCCGGCCGCGAAGACCTGCTTGACCAGGCGGTCCTCCAGCGAGTGGTACGACAGCACCGCGATGCGGCCGCCCACGTCGAGGGCCTTCACCGCCGCCGGGATCGCCCGCTCCAGTACGGACAGTTCGCCGTTGACCTCGATGCGCAGCGCCTGGAAGGTGCGCTTGGCGGGATTGCCGCCGGTGCGCTTGGCGGCCTGCGGAAGAGCGTCACGGATCAGCTCGACCAGCCGCGCACTGTTGCTGAACGGCTCCTTCTCGCGCTCGCGCACGATCGCGGCCACGATCCGCTTGGCCTGCTTCTCCTCGCCGTACGCACGCAGGATCCGCACGAGTTCGCCCGCCGGGTAGGTGTTGAGGACCTCGGCGGCGCTGATCCCCGTCGTCTGGTCCATCCGCATGTCCAGCGGCGCGTCCTGGGCGTAGGCGAAGCCGCGGTCGGCCTCGTCCAGCTGCATGGAGGAGACCCCGAGGTCGAACAGAACGCCCTGCACGCGCGCGATGCGGAGCTTGTGCAGTACGTCGGGCAGCTCGTCGTAGACGGCGTGCACGAGGGTGGCGCGCTCACCGTAGGGCGCCAGCCGCTCGCCCGACAGGCGCAGCGCCTCCTTGTCCCGGTCGAGGCCGATCAGCCGCGCCTCGGGGAACCGCGTCAGCAGCGCCTCGCTGTGTCCGCCGAGGCCGAGGGTGCAGTCGACGACCACCGCTCCCGGGCGCTCCAGGGCGGGCGCCAGCAGGTCCAGGCACCGCTGGAGCATCACCGGGACGTGTCGACTCTGGCTCAAGGGGGCCTCTCATCTTCCGGCGGGCCGTACGCACCGCCGGGTCCCCGCCAGCTCGTGAAGGGTCAGGCCTGCCGGCGCCGGAAGCGTCAGCCGGACCGGGAGCGGGAGGAGGCCGAGCCGTACGTACGCGCCGCGCACGTGGGGAGACGGTCCGGGGTGAGCCGGGGTCTCCGGGGGTTTCACCAGCAGGGAGAGCCACGCCTCCCGCTTCGCGTCACTTTAGTCCACCCTGTCTCGCGGTCAATCAACCGGCCTGCGCGTCGCCTACCGCATCGCGACGGGCGCCGCAATTCGACCGGATTCACCCGTCCGGGGCATGTTTACCCTCCGTATGGGATAGCTCACAACAAGCCGCGATGACGTTTTTTGTCCCGCTCTGACAGGAGGACGGGACCGGGGGTGACCAGTAACGTCATGAGTATGACGACTTCCGCAGCAGTTCCCACTGGATCCGAAGGCGCCATAACGACCGGCGGCTCCGTGACGGATGGCCTGGTCGAGGCCAACCAGGCCTACGCCGCCGAGTTCACCGACCCCGGGATGGACGCCCGCCCCGTTCTCAAGGTCGCGGTCGTGGCCTGCATGGACGCCCGTCTCGACCTCCACGCCGCGCTCGGCCTGCAGCTCGGTGACTGTCACACCATCCGCAACGCGGGCGGTGTCGTCACCGATGACGTGATCCGCTCCCTGACCATCAGCCAGCGGGCGCTCGGCACCCGCAGCGTCGTACTCATCCACCACACCGGGTGCGGCATGGAGACCATCACCGAGGACTTCCGGCACGACCTGGAGATGGAGGTCGGCCAGCGGCCGGCCTGGGCGGTGGAGTCCTTCCGGGACGTCGACCAGGACGTGCGCCAGTCCATGCAGCGCGTGCGCACCTCGCCGTTCCTGGTGCACACCGACGACGTGCGCGGCTTCGTGTTCGACGTGCGCACCGGTCTGCTGCGCGAGGTCGACCCGGCCTGACCGGGCACACCGGCCGGCCGCCCCGGAAGCATCCCGCCGTCGCCGTATCGAAAATGCGGTCGAAAAAGAGGTAAGACCGACATCCTGCGGGCAGTTGTCCACAGGCGAGTGACACGAATCGGTAACGGCGGCAAGAATGCGGGTGTGGCGTCGCGCGGAACTTTTCCCGCGCGGTGTCCGTGTTTCGGGGTGGGCCGGTTTCGCACGCAGCGTCGGCCCGGAAAGAACGGGCCGAGGAGGGCCGGGTGACGACCTATGACGATCGAGCGAGCCTCACTGATCTGACCGCCACGGTGGAACGGGTGCGCGGTTCGGTGGAGGGCGTGATCGAGGGCAAGCCCGAGGTCGTACGGCTCGCGCTGACCGTGCTGCTCGCCGAGGGCCACCTGCTGATCGAGGACGTCCCCGGAGTGGGCAAGACCATGCTGGCCAAGGCGCTGGCGCGGTCCATCGACTGCTCGGTGCGGCGCATCCAGTTCACGCCCGACCTGCTGCCCTCGGACATCACCGGTGTGTCCATCTGGGACCAGCAGCGCCGGGACTTCGAGTTCAAGCCGGGCGCCATCTTCGCGCAGATCGTGATCGGCGACGAGATCAACCGCGCCTCGCCCAAGACCCAGTCGGCGCTGCTGGAGTCCATGGAGGAGCGGCAGGTCACCATCGACGGGCAGACGTACGAACTGCCCAGCCCCTTCATGGTGGTTGCCACGCAGAACCCGGTCGAGATGGAGGGCACCTACCCGCTGCCCGAGGCCCAGCGCGACCGCTTCATGGCCCGCGTCAGCGTCGGCTACCCGAGTGTGGAGGCCGAGCTGCAGATGCTCGACATCCACGGCGGGGCGAACCCGCTGGAGGACCTGCAGCCGGTGGCGCACGCGCACGAGATCGTGAAGCTGATCGAGGCCGTGCGCACCGTGCACGTCTCCGAGCCGGTCCGGCGGTACGCGGTGGAGCTGGTCGCCGCCACCCGCACCCACCCCGACCTCAGACTCGGCGCCTCCCCGCGCGCGACGCTGCATCTGCTGCGCGCCGCGAAGGCGTCCGCGGCCCTCGCCGGCCGGGAGTACGCGCTGCCGGACGACGTCCAGGCGCTCGCCGTCGCCGTCCTCGCGCACCGCCTGCTGCCCACCGCCCAGGCCCAGCTGAACCGCCGTACCGCCGAGCAGGTCGTACAGGAGATCCTCCAGCACACCCCGGTGCCCGCGGCACCGGGCCCGCACAGCGGCTTCGGCGGCCTCGGGCAGGGCGTTCCGGCGTATCCCCAGCAGCCCCCGCGGAGTCTGTGATGAGCGCCGGGGGGACGGGGCAGGCGGAGGCCGACCGCGGGGACACGGGCGGCGTTCGTACCGCCCTGGCGGGCCTGACGACCCGCGGCCGTTCCTTCCTGGCGGCCGGGATCGCGGCCGCGATCTGCGCGTACGTGCTGGGCCAGAGCGATCTGCTGCGGGTCGGGCTGCTGTTGGCCGCACTGCCGGTCATCTGCGCGACCGTGGTGTACCGCACGCGCTACCGGGTGGCCGGCACCCGCCGGCTCTCCCCCGCGCGCGTGCCGGCCGGCAGCGAGGCCCGGGTGCACCTGCGGATGGACAACGTCTCCCGGCTGCCCACCGGCCTGCTGATGCTCCAGGACCGCGTGCCGTACGTCCTCGGTCCGCGCCCGAGGTTCGTACTGGACCGGGTGGAGCCGGGCGGCCGCCGCGAGGTGTCCTACCGGGTCCGCTCCGACCTGCGCGGCCGCTATCCGCTGGGCCCGCTGCAGCTGCGGCTGACGGACCCCTTCGGGATGTGCGAACTCACCCGTTCCTTCTCGGCGTTCGACACCCTCACGGTCATCCCGCGCGTGGAGCCGCTCGCCCCGGTCCGCTTCAGCGGCGAGGCCAAGGGGTACGGCGACGGGCGGCAGCGCTCGCTGGCCCTGGCCGGCGAGGACGACGTGATCCCGCGCGGCTACCGCTACGGCGACGACCTGCGCCGGGTGCACTGGCGGTCCACCGCGCGCTACGGCGAGCTGATGGTGCGCCGCGAGGAGCAGCCCCGGCGCTCGAGGTGCACCGTCCTTTTGGACACCCGGGGCGGCGCCTTCGAGGGCGCGGGCCCCGACTCGGCCTTCGAGTGGGCCGTCTCCGGCGCCGCCTCGGTGCTGGTGCACATGCTCGAACGCGGCTTCTCGGTACGGCTGCTGACCGACAGCGGCAGCGTGGTGCCCGGCAAGGGAGCCGACGGGTTCGCGGGCACCGGCCAGGAGACCGCGGAGGCGGCCGGGCTGATGATGGACACCCTCGCGGTGATCGACCACTCCGACGGCAGCGGCCTGTCCCGGGCGTACGACGTGCTGCGCGGCGGAAACGAGGGGCTGTTGGTCGCCTTCCTGGGCGACCTGGACGAGGAGCAGGCGGCGACGGTCGCCAAGATGAGCCGGCGCAGCGGCGGTGCCGTCGCCTTCGTGCTGGACCCGGACACCTGGACCCGGGAGGCGACCGATGTGCCGCAGCCGGGCGAACGGCACGCCGAGCGGCTGCGGATGCTGCGCGAGGCGGGCTGGACGGCGCTGAGCGTGCCCCGCGGCGCTGCGCTGAACGGGCTGTGGCAGCAGGCGGACCGGGAGCGCTCGGGCCTGGCCCCGGTCGGCGGGGAGACGGTGCGATGAGCGGGCGGGCACGGCTGGCACTGTGCGCGGCCGCGGCGACGCTGATGGCCTCCTGCGCGCTGCTGCCCCTGGTGGCTGAGCCGACCTGGCTGCTGCAGCTGGTCCCGCTGGTGGCCGTGCAGACCGGGGTGGGCGCGGCGGCCCGCCGGGTGCCGCTGGGCCGGCCGCTGACCGTGGCGGCGCAGTCGCTGGTGACCCTGGTGCTGCTGACCCTGGTCTTCGCCCGGGGGTACGCGGTCATCGGGCTGATCCCCGGCCCGGACGCCTTCCGGCACTTCGCCGACCTGCTCCAGCAGGGCTCGACCGATGTCAGCGAGTACGCGATACCGGCGCCGCTGACCGACGGCATCAAGCTGATGCTGATCGGTGGCGTGCTGCTGATCGGCCTGCTGGTGGACACGCTCGCGGTGACCTTCCGCAGCGCGGCCCCGGCCGGACTGCCGCTGCTCGCGCTGTACTCGGTGGCCGCCGGGCTGTCCGACGGCGGAACCGACTGGCTGTGGTTCCTGGTGGCGGCGGCCGGCTATCTGATGCTGCTGCTCGCGGAGGGCCGGGACCGGCTGGCGCAGTGGGGCCGGGTCTTCGGCGGTGCCCCGCGTACTCCGGGCCCGCTGGAGGACGACGTCGTGGCCCCGGTGCGTACCGGGCGCAGGATCGGCGCGCTGGCGCTCGGCGCGGCCCTGGTGGTGCCGCTCGCCCTGCCGGCGATGCAGGGAGGCCTGCTGGACGCCGCCGGCACGGGCGTGGGAGTCGGCAACGGCAACGGCGGCATGATCTCCGCGGTGAACCCGCTGGTGTCGCTGCGCGACAGCCTGAACACGAACGACGACCGCCAGGTGCTGACCCTGAAGACCAGCACGGACGACGTCTCGGACCTCTATCTGCGGATCGTGTCCCTGGACGATTTCGACGGCACCACGTGGAAACCGGCCCAGCGGCACATCGTCGGGGTGCCGGACCAGTTCCCCACGCCCATCGGACTCGGCGCGGACATCAGGCGCGGCACGGTGAAAACCACGATCACGTCGTCGGACTGGTACGCCCAGAACTGGCTGCCGATGCCGTACCCGCCGAGTGGTGTGAAGATCGGCGGCCGCTGGCGCTACGAGCCCGTCGGCATGACCCTGGTCGGCGACCACGGCCAGACCACGCGGGGCGAGACCTACCAGGTGACCAGCCTGGACGTGCAGCCGACCGCCGAGCAGCTGTCGAGCGCGCCGGAGCCGCCGGCGGCCCTGAAGCGCGAGTACACGATGGTGCCGTCCTCGCTGCCGAAGGTGGTGGCCAGGACCGCCCGGCAGATCACGGCGGGCGCGCGGAGCCACTACGAAGAGGCGGTCAGGCTCCAGGACTACTTCGCGGTCACGGGCGGCTTCCAGTACGACACCCAGGTCGAGGTCGGCCGCGGCCCCGACGCCATCGCCAACTTCCTCAAGAAGAAGCAGGGCTTCTGCGTCCACTTCTCCTTCGCCATGGCGGCGATGGCCCGCACCCTCGGCATTCCGGCCCGGGTCGCGGTGGGCTTCGCGCCCGGCACCCCGCAGGCCGACGGCACCGTCGCGGTGAACCAGAAGGACGCGCACGCCTGGCCCGAGCTGTACTTCGAGGGTGTGGGGTGGACCCGCTTCGAGCCGACCCCGACCCGCGGCACCACGCCGTCGTACACCCAGTCGGACACGCCCGGCACCACGCTGCCGGACCCGGCTCTGCCCTCGCACCAGTCGTCCTCGGCTCCTTCGGCGGCGGCCTCGCCGAGCCGGAGCTGCCCGCCCGAGCTGGTCAAGCTGCGGGACTGCGGAACCGCGTCGGCCGCGGCGGCCCCGCACGGCGGCGGCGGTGGCACGGGCCCGTGGTGGTATCCGCTGATCGCTCTGGCCGCGCTGGTGGTGCTCGCGGTTCCGCTGTCTCCGCTGCTGTGGCGGACACGGGTACGCTCGGCGCGGCTCGGCGGGCACGCCCGGACCGAGCAGGGCGCGGCGGCGCACACCCTGGACGCCTGGCAGGAGTTGACGGACAGCGCCTGGGACCACGGCATCGCGCCGGACGAGTCGCTGACCCCGCGCAGGGCGGCCGGGCGGATCGTCGAGCTGGGTCGGCTGGACCCGGCGAACGGGGCCGCGGTGCACCGGGTCGCGGACGCGCTGGAGCAGGTGCTGTACGCGCCCCGGCCGCGCCCGGCGGCGGGTACGGCGGCGGACGTGCGCCGGGTGATCGAGGGGCTGCGCGGCACGGCGAGCACCGGCACGCGGCTGCGGGCGCTGTTCCTGCCCCGCTCGTCGGTGCGGGTGCTGTGGGCGGTGTCGGCCCGCTGGTCCGCGCTCGGGGCGCGGGTGGCGGCGGCCCGGCCCGGCGTCCCGCGCCGGACGCCGCAGCGGCAGGGCTGAGAGCAAGGCTGAGGGGCGACCACCGCCGGTGGTCGCCCCTCACACGTTGTCTGTGGTTGTTCCTCCGCGTCCGCGGAAACCGCCGGACGCCTAGTGGCCCTGCTCGTCCCGGCGGCGCTGCCAGCGCTCCTCGATCCGGTCCATCATCGAGCGCTTCGGCCGCACCTGGCGACGGACGGCACCCGCCGCGGGCTGCTCGCCCGGCTTGGGGGCCTTGCGCCAGCCGGTGACGGCGAGTACGGCACAGCCCAGCATGACGAGGAAACCCACCACGCTGACCCAGATCAGCTGCATGACCATTCCGGTCATGAGGAGCGCGATACCAACGAGGAAGCCCGCAACCGCCTGGTAGACCCGCCGCCGGGTGTACGTCCGCAGCCCGTTTCCCTCAAGCGCTGACGCGAACTTGGGATCTTCGGCGTACAGCGCTCGCTCCATCTGCTCGAGCATGCGCTGCTCGTGCTCCGAGAGCGGCACGGAGTCCTCCTCATCGTGCAGTCGCCGGGGCGACCCGGGGGGTCCCTTCAGGATAGGCAGGGAATCGCCCCCGTGAAACCCGCCCCTCTACGCCAATTGGCCAACCGGAATCCGCCATGACAGTCCCGGCTCGCTGAGGCTTCCATTCCCCGGCGGCCGACCCGTCATGCCGGGTGGTGTACCTCGATCATACGGCGCAAACCCCTCGATCGGGGGTCCTGTGGCGTACTCCATCCACCGCCGAGGCCCTGATCAGCGGCGGGTCACGGTCGTCCGCTCAGACCTCGGCGGCACCCGGCGTCTCACCGAGCACATGCAGCTGGGTGGCGACGGAGTGGAACGCGGGCTGCTCGGCCGCGGCGGCCTCCAACTTGAGGAGCGCGTCCAGGGCGCCGGGCTCGGTGTCCACGAGGACGCCGGGGACCAGGTCGGCGAAGACCCGCACGCCGTGCACGGCGCCGACGTTCAGGCCCGCGCCCTCGACCAGCGCGGTGAGCTGCTCGGCGGTGAACCGGCGCGGCATCGGGTCACCGGCGCCCCAGCGGCCCTCGGGGTCCTGCAGCGCCTGCCGGGCCTCCGTGAAGTGTCCGGCGAGGGCGCGGGCGAGCACGGCGCCGCCGAGGCCGGCGGCGAGCAGGCTGAGGACGCCCTCGGAGCGCAGCGCGGCGACGGCGTTGCGGACGCCCTCGGCCGGGTCGTCCACGTACTCCAGGACGCCATGGCACAGCACGACGTCGTAGCCGCCTCGCTCGACGACGTCGAACAGGCCGTGCGCATCGCCCTGGACGCCCCGGACCCGCTCGGCGACGCCGGCCTCGGCGGCCCGGCGCTCCAGCGCGAACAGCGCGTTGGGGCTGGGGTCGACGACGGTGACGCGATGGCCGAGCCGGGCGACGGGCACGGCGAAGTTGCCGCTGCCGCCTCCGGTGTCGAGGACGTCCAGCGACTCCCGGCCCGTGGCCTTGACCCGGCGGTCGAGGGCGTCCTGGAGGACCTCCCAGACCACGGCGGTACGCAGGGAGGCGCGGGGGCGCATCGGGTCCGACACGGCAGTTGACTCCTCGGCGGGGGCGGAAGGCTGAAGGCTTCAGACGTCCTCCACCCTATTGCCTCCGCCGCCGTACCCGGTCACCGCGGGCGGGTAGCGCCGCCCGCGTCTCGCAGGCCGGACGGCCTCTCCGTCCGTTCGCCTCCGGGGCGCTCCGCGCCGGTGGTCAGCCCGCGTCCGGAAGGTCACCGCGCGCTCTCGGGCCGTCCGGTTGTCCGGGGTCCTGGCGGGGTTGGGGCAGGACCGGCTGGAGGACGAGCATCCGCTCGACGATGCGCAGGAACATCGCCACGTCGCGTATCAGGTCGTCGGCGTCGCGGCGGCTCGCCGCGCCCTGGATGCCGGCCTCGGCCCGGGCCCGGCGGGCGGCGCCGGAGGCGAACAGCGCGCTCCACTCGGTCAGTTCGGGGGTGATCTCGGGCAGTACCTCCCAGGCGCTGCGGATCCGGGCGCGGCGGCGCGGGGAGGTCTCGGGGCGGCCGCGGGCGGCGAGCACGGCGGCGGCGGTGCGCAGGGCGGCGAGGTGGGCCGTCGCATAGCGCTCGTTCGGCGTTTCCAGGACGGCGGCCTCGTCCAGTCCTGCGCGGGCCTGGGCGAGCAGGTCGAGGGCGGCGGGCGGGGCCGTGGCCCGGCGGAGCACGGGGTGCACGTCGCTCGCCGGGCCGGTCAGTGAGGGGGCAGGGCCGGTGGCGCGGCGCCGGCGTGCGGCGGCTGCGGACGGGTTGGCCATGACGAACCTCCTGTCGTCTGGGTGACGGCACGGGTGCCGTATGTGCCCATCGTGAGGTATGGCACTGACAATCCGTTCTGACCTGGGACTTTGCTTCGAGCGTAGGTTCGGGCGTACTTTTGCACTGACCAGTCAGTTCAAAACACGAAGCCGCAGGGGGGCTTGTGGACGGCGTGCACGTCAGGGCCGAGGGCCTTGGCCTCAAGGGACCGCGGGGGTGGGCCTTCCGCGGCGTCACCCTCGACGCGGAGCCCGGCTCACTCATCGCGATCGAGGGACCGTCCGGCTCGGGCCGCACGTGTCTGCTGCTCGCACTCACAGGACGGATGAAGCCCACCGAGGGCACGGCCACCGTGGGCGGGTTCCGGCTCCCGCGGCACATGGCCCGGCTGCGCCGCGTCAGCGCGGTCGCCAACGTGGCCGGGGTGACCGATCTGGAGCCGGCCCTGACCGTCGGCGAGCACCTGCGCGAACGGGCCCTGCTGCAGAGCCGCTTCGGCGACTCCCTGCGCGAACTGCTGCGCCCGCGCACCCAGCGCGTGCACGAGGCACGGCTGCGCGTCGACGCGGCCCTGGCCGCCGCCGGACTCGATCCGGAAACGCTGCCCAAGGGCTCCCGGACGGCCGTGCGCGACCTGGAGCGGCCGCAGGAACTGCGCCTGTCCATCGCCCTGGCGCTGCTCGGCAGGCCCGGACTGCTCGGCGTCGACGACATCGGCACCAAACTCTCGGACACCGAACGCGCCGAGCTGTGGGAGCTGCTGCGCTCGCTCACGCGCGCGGGGACGACGGTGGCGGTCGTCTGCCGCACGGCCCCCGGCGACTGCGTCGTCGTACCGACCGGGCCGAAGGACACCGAAGCCGGTGCCGGCACGGACGGCGCGAGCGAGAAGAGCGACCCGAAGGAGGACATCGATGCGCTCGCCTAGGCTGGCCGTGCTCGAGCTGAGGCGCTTCGGACGCGGGCGGCTGCCGCGCGCCGCCCTGGTGGCGCTGCTCGTGCTGCCGCTGCTCTACGGCGCCCTGTACCTGTGGTCCTTCTGGGACCCGTACGGCCGTCTGGACCGGATCCCGGTGGCCCTGGTGAACGACGACAAGGGTGCCACCGCGGGCGGGAAGAGGATCACCGCCGGCGACGACATCGTGGACGGACTGCGCGACAGCCGGACCTTCGAATGGCACGAGGTGAGCGACGAGGAGGCTCGCGAGGGGGTCGAGAACGGCACGTACTACCTGTCGCTGACCATGCCGGCCGACCTCAGCCGGCGGATCGCCTCCAGCTCCGGCGACTCCCCGGAGACCGGCGCCCTTCAGGTGCGCACCAACGACGCGAACAACTACATCGTCGGCCAGATCTCCCGGACCGTCTTCCACGAGGTCCGCTCGGCCGCCTCCGCCAAGGCCTCCCGGACCTTCCTGGACAAGATCTTCGTCTCGTTCTCCGGCATCCACGACAAGACCGTCACCGCCGCCGCGGGTGCCGACCGGCTGAACACCGGCATCGGGAAGGCCGAGAAGGGCTCGAGGGACCTCGCCGACGGGCTGAAGGACGCCAAGAGCGGCAGCGGCAGGCTGGCCACGGGCCTGAAGAAGCTGAACACCGGCGCCGGTGACCTCCAGGACGGGTCCCGCCAGGTCGCCGACGGCACCCAGGCCCTCGCCGACAAGGTCAACGGCGTCCACGACACGGCAGGGCCCTACCTCAAGGACAACGAGAAGACCATCGGGGACACCGCGCGCCTGGTCGCCGACTCGGCCAAGACCGTCAAGGACAACCTCGACGTCCTGGTGAAGCTCGCCCCGGGCGCCGCACAGGCCGCCCACACGAACTCCGCCGTCCTGGAGGAGATCTACAAGGCGCGCTGCGAGACCGCGGCCGTTCCCGACCCGGTCTGTCCGGACCTGAAGCGGGCCAGGACAGCCGCCGCCGAGGTGGCCACCGTCGCCGACGACCTCAACACGCTGATCGCGGACCAGGACGGCGACCTGAAGACGATGCGGGACAACCTCGGCACCCTGCAGAACCAGGCCACGGCCCTCGAAAAGCGCGCACCGCACCTGTACGAGGACGTCGAGGACGCCGTGGCGAAGATCGACAAGCTGAACGCCGGCGCCCTGAAGGTCGCCGAAGGCGCCAGGAAACTGCACTCCGGGCTCGGTACCGCGCAGACCGGCGCGACCACGCTGGACGAGGGCATCGGCACCGCCGCGTCGGGCGCCACCACCCTGAACGGCGGCCTGTACAAGCTGTCCGACGGCTCCGGGAAGCTGGCCGGCGGACTGCACGACGGCGCCAGGAAGATCCCGGACTACGACAAGAAGGACCGCGACCGGCGCACCGGCGTGATGGCCGACCCGGTCCAGCTGGCCTCGCACGACCTGCACAAGGCGCCGAACTACGGCACGGGATTCGCCCCGTACTTCATCCCGCTGTCCCTGTGGGTGGGCGCGATGGTCGCCTACATGCTGATCCCGCCGCTCAACCGGCGTGCCCTGGCGGCCGGTTCGCCGGCCTGGCGGATCGCGCTCGCCGGCTGGCTGCCGGTGGTCGCCGTGGGCGTGCTCCAGGTGTCCGCGCTGATGGCCGTCCTGCACTGGGCGATCGGTCTGCAGATGCTCCGCGCGGCCGGCACGATCGGCTTCCTGTGCCTGGTCACGGCGTGCTTCGGGGCGATCGTGCAGTGGCTGAACGCCCGCTTCGGCGCGGCCGGCCGGATCCTGGTGCTCGCGCTGCTGATGCTCCAGCTGACCTCGGCGGGCGGCACCTACCCGGTGCAGACCAGCCCGGGCTTCTTCAACGCGATCCACCCGTTCCTGCCGATGAGCTACATCGTGGAGGCACTGCGCCGGCTGATCACCGGCGGCGGGCTCGGCCCGGTCTGGCAGGCGTGCGGTGTGCTGGCCGCGTTCACCGCGGGCGCGCTCGCGCTGACGGCCCTCGCGGCCCGCCGCCGCCAGGTGTGGACGCTGGACCGGCTGCACCCGGAGCTGAGCCTGTGAGCCAGGGGGACGCCCCGCACGCACGCGTACCTGTGAGAATCAGGGCCATGGAAAGCAGCAGCGCCAGGTCCGGCGGCAGCACGCGCCGCGAGGCCACCCGGCAGAAGCTCTACGAGGCGGCCGTCACGCTCATCGCCGAGCAGGGCTTCTCCGCGACCACGGTGGACGAGATCGCGGAGCGGGCCGGGGTCGCGAAGGGCACGGTCTACTACAACTTCGCGAGCAAGTCGGTCCTCTTCGAGGAGTTGCTGCGGCACGGCGTGGGCCTGCTCACCGCCTCTCTGCAGGAGGCGGCGGAGCGGACCGCACGGGCCGGCGGCAGCAAGGTGGACGCGCTGGACGCGATGGTCCGCGCGGGCCTGGTCTTCATCGACCGCTATCCGGCCTTCACCCAGCTGTACGTGGCCGAGCTGTGGCGCACCAACCGGGCCTGGCAGTCCACGCTGATGGTGGTCCGGCAGGAGGCCGTCGCGGTGGTCGAGCAGGTGCTGCGCGAGGGCGTGGCGGCCGGGGAGTTCAGCGACGAGATCGACGTCCAGCTGACGGCGGCCGCGCTGGTCGGCATGGTCCTGGTGGCCGCGCTGGACTGGAAGTCCTTCCAGCCGGAGCGCTCCCTGGACGACGTCCACGCGGCCCTGTCGCGGCTGCTGCAGGGGCGCGTGAGCGGCAAGGGCTGAGCGGGTACGAGGAGGGCGCCGGTCCGCTGCCGGACCGGCGCCCTCCCACTCCCCCGTACTCCCCCTGTGGTCCCCCGTGGGTGGTCGTCCCCGGGTCCCCCGACTCGCTTCCGCCGACGGATCGGCGGAAGGAGCGGCCGGGTGGCGGGCGCCGTTCCGCCGCCCCGTGTCGGCGGTGCCGGGCCGCGCCCCCTTGCCGTGCCTCCACTGTCCCGTTCGCCGAGGCCGCGGCCCATCCGCGCGCGTACTCATCTCACCGCCTGAGTACGGGTACTCAGCCGTACGCACGCGTGCCCACGTTTCCGGGCGGCCTCGCGGGTGTCCTGGGCTCCCGCGGGGCGGGTTGTCAGTGGCGGTCGATAAAGTCGCAGGCATGGCACGGATTGCGGTGATCGGCGCCGGGATGGGCGCGATGGCGGCCGCCGCCCGGCTGGCCGTCGCGGGCCACCGGGTGGTGGTGTACGAGCGCACGGACACGTACGGCGGTGCGGTGCGCCGCTTCGAGCGGGACGGGTTCGGCTTCGACACCGGCCCGGGACTGCTGACGCTGCCCGCCGTGTACCGCGATCTGTTCGTCAAGACCGGCAAGGAGCCGCTGGAGGACCGCGTCGAGCTGGTCCAGGTCGATCCGTCCTCGCGGCACGTCTTCGCGGACGGCACCGAGGTGTCGCTGCCGAACGCCTCGCGCGCGGGTGTGGTCGCGGCCCTGGAGGAGGCGCTGGGCGGGGGCGCGGGCGAGCGCTGGGGCGAGTTCCTGGTGCGGGCCCGGGAGGCCTGGGACCGTACCCGCAGGCCGCTGCTGGAGGAGCCGCTGTGGCCCGACTGGCGGGTGCTGGCCGAGAAGGAGCCGTATCCGGCCGTCCCGCACAAGCGGCTGCTGCGCACCAGACGCGCGAGCACACTGGCCGAGATCGGCGCCTGGGAGCTCCGCGACGAGCGCCTTGACGCCCTGCTGCAGAGTTCCGCGCTCGCCCACGGCCTCGATCCGCGGACCGCTCCGGCGAGCGCGGCCGTCCTGCCCTACATGGAGCACGCCTTCGGCACCTGGTATGTGCGCGGCGGCGTCCGGGAGTTGGCGCGCGCGGTGTACGAGCGGTGTCTGGAGCGGCGGGTCGAGTTCGTCTTCGACGCGGAGGTCCTGCGCATCCTGGACAAGGACGGCCGGGCCGCGGGCGTGAAGCTGGGAGACGGCACGGTGGCCGAGGCGGACCATGTCGTGGCGGACGTGGACCCGGCGTGGTTGAAGGCGCTGACGGACCGTCCGCTGGACGGGAACGGGGATGTGCGGGCCGATCCCTTCATGACCCGTCCCGGGCGGTTCGCCCTGCTGCTGGCCCTGCGCGGCGGGTGCGAGGCCGGTGCCGCACATCGCACGGTCGTCCATGCGCCGGACCCGGAGTCCGAGCTGGACTTCCTGGCCTCGGCGGACGGCGACCAGCCGCCACCGCCCACGGTGACCGTGCTGCGCCCGGACGACCCCGCGCTCAGACCGGACGACGGGCACGAGTCCGTGGTGCTGTCCGCGGTGGTGCCGAGCGCCGTCGACTGGGACGAGGAGGGCATGGTCCGGCAGTACACGGAGCATCTCCTCGAAGCCGCCGAGGCCGTGATACCGGGCCTGCGGGACCGCGTCCTGTGGCAGGAGGTGCGCACACCCGACAACTCCGACGACGAGACGGGGGCCTTCCTCGGCGCGGTGCCGGCCCCCGCGCTGGCCGCCGGAGGGGGCCGTTTCCTGCATCCGTCGAACACGACGCGGCTGCCCGGTCTGTACCGGGTCGGCGGCTGGTCCCACCCAGGCGGCGGGCTGCCGCACGCGGGCATGTCGGGCGCGCTGGTGGCGGGGCTGATCGTGGAGGGCCCGGAGTTCCGCGGCTCCCAGTGAGCCGAGCCGGGCCCTCAGAAGCGATAGGACCTCAGAAGCGATACGGCCTCAGAAACGGTACTGCTCGTCGTACCCGGCACCGGGCTGCTGCTGGGCGTGCCCCTGGTTCTGGTGCGGGTACGGCTGCTCCTGCGGGAGTTCGCCGCCGTAGGTCTCGTCGGTGCGCTGCTGCGGCACCCACACCCCGTCCGCCGGGGTCTCGCCGTAGCCGCCGCCGTACGGGGCCTGGGCGTAGCCCTGCTGGGCGTACTGGCCGGAGTAGCCGGTGCCGTACGAGGCGTCGCCGTAGGACTGGGTGCCGATGTACGGGTCGGAGTAGTTGGCGTAGCCCTGCTGGCCGCCGGCGTCGTAGCCGTAGCCCTGCTGGGCGTAGCCCGAGTAGTCGTAGGCGTAGTTCTGCTGCTCGGCGCCCTGGGGCTGGGCCGCGGCCGCGTAGGCGGTGTCCCCGTAGACGCCGTAGGAGCCGGTGTCCTCGGGGATGGGCTGTGGCTCGTAGACGGCGGTGGTCTCGGCCGCGGCGGGCTCCGTGGCCGGACGGCCGGACGGGGTGAAGACGTCGTCGCGGTCGTAGTCGTCGTAGTCGCCGCGCCCCTGGCCGTAGCCGGCCCGGTCGGCGCCCCGGTCGTCCTCCGGGCCGACGAGCTCGGGGTCGGTGTCGTCGAGCGCCGGGTCGTGCCGGTCGGCCTTGCCGCGGCGGCGCTTGCTGCCGCCCGCGGCCTCGGCCTCCGCCTCGGGACGCTTGACCGCCCAGCCGGCGGCGAAGCCGCGGCGGAACGACAGCGTGACATAGGTCTGGCCGACCGCGAAGGCGATGGCGCCGACGCCGATCACGATCACGGACGGCATCAGCACACCGACCACGACCCCGAGGAAGCCGGCGAACGCCAGCAGCCGCCAGCGCAGGCGCGCCTTGTACTGCAGCAGCACCTCGCCCAGCAACCACAGTGCGACGATGCCGAACGCGATGTAGAGGACCGTCCAGCCCATGTACGCCCCTCTCCCAGTGACCGCTACGCAGTGTGTCGTATCGCGGTGCGGCCGGTCTAGGCCTGCGGGGGGTGGTGCAGGCCCAGGTTCTCGTAGATTTCCAGGGTCGCCGTGGAGTTGTTGAGCGTGATGAAGTGCAGTCCGGGCACTCCCTCGGCGAGCAGCCGGGCGCAGAACTCCGTGGCGAAGTCGATACCGATGGAGCGTACCGCCGCCGGATCGTCCTTCGCTGTGAGGATCCGCTCTTTCAGAGCGTCCGGGAACAGGGCGGTGCTGAGCTTGGGCACCCGTTGCAGCATCTTCACGCTGGTGACCGGCAGCACCTCGGGGATGACGGGCGTCTCGCAGCCCGCGGCCACCACGCGGTCGCGCAGCCGCAGATACGACTCCGGGTGGAAGAACATCTGTGTGATGGCGTAGTCCGCGCCCGCACGGCACTTGTCCACGAAGTGGGCGACGTCGGTGTCCCAGTCCGCGGAGCGGGGGTGCATCTCCGGGAAGGCGGCGACGCCCACGCAGAAGTCGCCCGACTCCTTGATGAGCCGGACGAGCTCGGCCGCGTACGTGAGTCCCCGGGGGTGCGGCACCCACTCGCCCATCGGGTCGCCGGGCGGGTCGCCGCGCACGGCGAGCATGTTGCGGATCCCGGCGTCCGCATACTGGCCGATGATGTTCCGCAGTTCGGCGATCGAGTGGTCGACCGCGGTGAGGTGGGCGACGGGAGTGAGCGTCGTGTCCACGACGATCTGCTCAGTCTCCCGGACCGTGGTCGTGCGCGTGGAACCGCCGGCGCCGTACGTGACGGAGACGAAGTCGGGGGCGACGGCCTCGACCCTCCGGAGGGCGTTCCACAGGTTCCGCTCGCCCTGGGGGGTCTTCGGCGCGTAGAACTCGAACGAGTACGTCGTCTTGCCGGTGGCGAGCATGTCGCGCACGGTGCGTGCGCGATCAGTCCTGGTGGAGGGGGTTCCGAGGGCCATACGGGCAGGTTAGCCAGGGGTGGGCGGTCCCCCAACCGGACGGCGAAGATTTGCCCGAATTGTCGCTATCCTGTCCACTCCTTGGACAAAAACACGGACACAACCACGGACAGAGCGACGGCCAGACACGGACTGAGACACGGACGAAGACACGGGCAGGGCTCCCCCACCGGTGCCGCTAGCCCTGCCGCAGCCGCTTCGCGAACTCGGCCGCGGCCGCTCCCGGGTCGCCGGCCTCGGTGATCGCGCGCACCACGACCACCCGGCGGGCCCCCGCGTCCAGCACCTGGTCGAGGTTGGCGAGGTCGATCCCGCCGATCGCGAACCAGGGACGGTCGGTGCCCAGGCCGGCCGTGTACCGCACCAGGCCGAGGCCGGGCGCGGTCCGGCCCGGCTTGGTGGGTGTGGGCCAGCAGGGGCCGGTGCAGAAGTAGTCCACGCCCTCCTGCACGGCGGCCGCGGCGGCCTCGGACTCGGCATGCGTGGAGCGGCCGATCAGCACCGCGTCGCCGAGGACGGCGCGGGCCGCGGGGACCGGCAGGTCGCCCTGGCCGAGATGCAGCACATCGGCGCGGGCGGCGTGGGCGACGTCCGCGCGGTCGTTCACCGCGAGGAGCTTGCCGTGCCGGGCGCAGGCCTCCGCGAAGACCTCCAGGTGCGCCAGCTCCTCTGCGGCCTCCATGCCCTTGTCGCGCAGCTGCACGATGTCGACACCACCGGCCAGGACCGCGTCCAGGAACTCGGGAAGGTCGCCCTGGCGCGTGCGCGCGTCCGTGCACAGGTACAGGCGGGCGTCGGCGAGCGCGGCGCGTGCGGTGTCGGACATACGTGGGTCCCCCCTGGTCGGTGTCCCTGACGGCTTCGGCGGGTGGCGTACGGGCTACGACGGCCCGCACACCACCCCTTCAGGTGCGATTCGGCTCAGACGGCGAGCGCCTGGGCGCGGCGCTTCACCTCCGTGCCGCGATTCTCGCTCAGGGCCTGCGCGGGGGTGCCGGGCAGGGTCGGGTCGGGGGTGAAGAGCCACTCGATCATCTCTTCGTCCGTGAAGCCGTCGTCCCGCAGGAGCGTCAGGGTGCCGGACAGGCCCTTGACGACCTTGTCCCCGTCGATGAAGGCTGCGGGGACGTGCAGTGCGCGGTTCTCACCTCGGCGTACGGCGATGAGCTGGCCCTCCTTGACCAGCTGCCGCACGCGCGTCACCTCGACGCCGAGCTGTTCGGCGATGTCGGGGAGGGTGAGCCAGGCGGGGACGAGAGCATCGATTTTTGCGTCAATCTCGGTCACGAGAACAAGCCTGCCATCCCCCACTGACAGTCGGAAGTCAGGCAGGTCCGGCCGGGATGACCAGGCTAGTCGGCCGTGGCGTCCTTCAGGGGCTTCGAGGGGTCGGCCAGGGCCTGCGTGTCCATGCGGCGGCCCGCCTCGATCAGCCGGCGCCCCTGCGCCAGATCACGCGGGCGGCCGACCGCCAGGAGGGCCATCAGGTGGTCCTCGCGCAGCCAGCACACCGTCCAGGCCGGACCCGTCGGGTCGCCGCGCCACACCAGGCGGTCGGCGGCGGCGTGGTGGCCGGCGTACTGCACGAAGCGGCCGAACTGCTCGGACCAGAAGTACGGCACCGGGTCGTAGACCGCCGGGGTCTCGCCGAGGATGTTCGCGGCGACCGTGCGCGGGCCCTGCAGGGCGTTGTCCCAGTGGTGGACGAGCAGCCGTTCGCCGTATCGGGCGGAGGGGAAGGAGGCGCAGTCGCCGACGGCGTACACGTCCTCGACCGAGGTGCGCAGACGGTCGTCGGCGAGGACGTCCCCGTGCGGGCCCAGCTCGACGCCGGAGCCGGCAAGCCAGGCCGTGGCGGGGCGGGCGCCGATGCCGACGACCACGGCGCCCGCGGGCAGCCGGGTGCCGTCGTCGAGGATCACCGCGCCGGGCTCGACGCGCTGCACGCGCGCGTGCGTGCGCAGTTCGGCGCCCGCGTCGGCGTACCAGGCGACCATGGGTGCGGCGACCTCGGCGGGCAGGGCGCCGGCGAGCGGACGGCCGGCGGCCTCCACGACGGTCACCGCACAGCCGGCTCCACGGGCGGCGGTGGCGAACTCGGCGCCGATCCAGCCGGCCCCGACGACCACGATCTCGTGCTGCCGGGCGAGGACCGGCTGCAGCCGTTCGGCGTCGTCCAGGGTGCGCAGCAGATGCACGCCGGGCACGCCCTCGGTGCCCGGCAGGGTGATCGGCTCGGCGCCGGTGGCGAGCACCAGGACGTCGTACGACACCGGGCCCGCCTCGGTGTCCAGTTCGCGCTCTGCGGGGCGCAGGCCCAGCACCTCGCAGCCGAGCCGCAGCTCGACGCCCAGGGACTCGAAGTCCACGTCGAAGGCGGAGCCCTCGGCCTTGCCGAGCAGCACGGCCTTCGACAGCGGCGGCCGGTCGTACGGCTGGTGCGGCTCCGCCCCGATCACGGTGACGGAGCCCTTGTACCCCTGTTCCCGCAAGGCGACCGCCGTCTGCACCCCGGCCATGCCCGCGCCGACCACGACCACGCGCCGCCGTGCCGACGTGCCCCCTTGCGCTGTCTGCTCGCTCACCCGATCACCATAGACACGTGACAACGCGTCAGTCAGCGGGCGTGCCCGGTGACCTGTTCCACAACGCTCGTCCCGGTGCCCGCCCGGGACTCCCACTCCCAGGTCTCCTCCAGCCGCACCCGCCCGTCCGGCAGCTCCACCACCGTGGACACACAGTGCCCGGAGGAGGTCGTCCCGTCGGTCCTCAGCTGGACGTAGCGGAAGTCCAGCCGGTCACCCTCCCGGGTGCCGACCAGATGGCCGCGCACGACGTCGCCGCCCGTGTACTCCGCCCAGATCTCGCCGTCCTTCTCGTGGTAGGCGAACCGGGTGCGGGTGCCCACCTGACCTGGGGCTTGGTCCGCCACGGGGGCGAGGATCAGTCCGTCGAGCGATCGGGCCACGGGCGGGGGCTCCCTTACGGGTGACGAGGGGTGCGGGCTAGGGTGGCCACCGTACAAGCACTCGCGGGAGCCCGGACGCACCGGGCTGAGAGGGAGGCTGGCGGCCTCCGACCGTACGAACCTGATCCGGGTCATGCCGGCGAAGGGAGGGGCTGGACGCCCATGTCGTCACGTACGTCCGATACGTCCGACGTCCTCGTCATCGGGGGCGGCATCATCGGCCTGGTCACGGCCTGGCGCGCGGCGCGGCGCGGGCTCGCCACGGCCGTGGTGGACCCCGAGCCCGGCGGCGGAGCCGCGCGGGTCGCGGCCGGAATGCTGGCCGCGGTCACCGAACTGCACTACGGCGAGGAGGAGTTGCTCGCCCTGAACCTGGAATCGGCCCGCCGTTACCCGGACTTCGCGGCCGAGCTGACCGAGCTGACCGGCCACGACCTCGGCTACCGCCGCTGCGGCACCCTCCAGGTCGCGCTCGACGCCGACGACCGCGCCCATCTGCGCGAACTGCATGCCCTGCAGCGGCGCTGCGGCCTGGAGTCGGAGTGGCTGTCCGGGCGGGAGTGCCGGCGCCTGGAGCCGATGCTGGCGCCCGGGGTGCGCGGCGGGCTGCGGGTCGACGGCGACCACCAGATCGACCCGCGGCGGCTGGCGGCGGCCCTGGTGGCCGCGTGCGAGCGGGCGGGCGTGGTGTTCCACCGCGCGTGGGCCGAGCGGCTGGACGTCGTACGGGACCGGGCCGCCGGGGTCACGCTCGCGGACGGCACCGCTCTGAGCGCCGGGCAGGTGGTGCTCGCGGCCGGGAGCATGAGCGGACGGCTCGCGGGCGTGCCGGAGGCGCTGCTGCCGCCGGTGCGGCCGGTGAAGGGGCAGGTGCTGCGGCTGACGGTGCCGCGCCGGTACGCGCCCTTCCTGAGCCGCACCGTGCGGGCCATCGTGCGCGGCGGCCATGTGTATCTGGTGCCCCGGGAGGACGGCGAACTGGTCGTCGGCGCGACCAGCGAGGAGCTGGGCTGGGACACGACGGTCACCGCGGGCGGGGTGTACGAGCTGCTGCGCGACGCCCATGAGCTGGTGCCGGGCATCACCGAACTGCCGCTCACCGAGACCCGGGCCGGTCTGCGCCCCGGCTCCCCCGACAACGCGCCGCTGCTCGGCCCGTCCGGGCTCGACGGGCTGCTGCTGGCCACCGGGCACCACCGCAACGGGGTGCTGCTCACGCCGGTCACCGGGGATGTGATGGCCGAGGTGCTGGCCAGTGGCCGGCTCCCGGAAGAAGCCCGTCCGTTCACGCCGCGGCGCTTCGGCGCCGCCGTCCTCATGGAGCAGCCCGCATGAGCATCTCCGTCACTGTGTCCATCTCCGTCAACGGAGAGCGCCGGGAGATCGTTCCGGGTACCGCTCTCGACGCCGTCGTACGGTCGCTGGCCCCGTCGCCCTCCGGGGTGGCCGCCGCCGTCAACGAGACCGTCGTCCCGCGCGCGCAGTGGGCGACCACGGCGCTGGCCGCGGGCGACCGGGTCGAAGTCCTCACCGCGGTTCAGGGAGGCTGACCATGGCCGACGATCCCTTGGTCCTCGGGGGTACGGCCTTCTCGTCACGGCTGATCATGGGTACGGGCGGTGCGCCCAGCCTGGAGGTGCTGGAGCGGGCGCTGGTCGCCTCCGGTACGGAGCTGACGACGGTCGCGATGCGGCGGGTGGACCCCTCCGTGCACGGTTCGGTGCTGTCGGTGCTGGAGAGGCTGGGCATCCGGGTGCTGCCGAACACGGCGGGCTGTTTCACGGCGGGCGAGGCCGTACTGACCGCGCGGCTGGCGCGGGAGGCGCTGGGCACGGATCTGATCAAGCTGGAGGTCATCGCCGACGAGCGGACGCTGCTGCCGGACCCGGTGGAGCTGCTGGAGGCGGCGGAGACGCTGGTCGACGACGGGTTCACGGTGCTGCCGTACACCAATGACGATCCCGTGCTGGCGCGGAAGCTGGAGGACGTGGGCTGTGCGGCCGTCATGCCGCTGGGGTCGCCGATCGGGTCCGGGCTCGGGATCCGCAACCCCCACAACTTCCAGCTGATCGTCGAGCACGCGCGTGTGCCGGTGATTCTGGACGCGGGGGCCGGTACGGCGTCCGACGTCGCGCTGGCCATGGAGCTCGGGTGTGCGGGGGTGATGCTCGCCTCTGCGGTGACCCGGGCACAGGAGCCGGAACTCATGGCGGCGGCGATGCGGCATGCCGTGGAGGGGGGCCGGCTGGCTCGGTTGGCCGGGCGGATTCCGCGCAGGCACTTCGCCGAGGCGTCGTCTCCTGCGGAGGGCCTGGCCGTGCTGGATCCCGAGCGTCCTGCGTTCTGACCCGGTACCGCAGCCACCCACCGCCCGCCCACCCGCGCACCACCCGTGACCGCCCACCGGAGGGCTGGACCTTCCCGTGGGGCACCGTCACCGCCGGCGGCCGCGGGTCGCGGGGGCGGGCGGCAGTGGAACGCCTGCCCGTCGGCGGCCGCGGGCCGTGTGGGCGCGGGCGGACGGCACGGGCCGCAGGCGCTGCAGCGGCGGCCGCGGATCGCCTGAGCCGTCGGCGGCCGCGAGTCGCAGGGGCGCGGGCAGGCGGCACGGGCCCTAGGGGCCGCGAACTGCACAGGTGATTGGGGGGCGGCAGCGAGCAGCCTGGGCAGTGGGCGGCACCAGCCCGCAGCCCGAACGCCAGGCGGCACCAGCCGAGCCGGGGCACGGCGGCGAGCGGCGCCGGCCGAACTCCCGGACGGCGGGCGGCGCCGGCCGAACTCCCGGACGATGGGCGCCACCAGCCGACCTCCCGGACGGCGGGCGGCGCCGGCCGAACTCCCGGACGGCGGGCGGCGCCGGCCGAACTCCCGGACGGCGGGCGGCACCGGCCGACCTCCCGGACGATGGGCGCCACCAGCCGACCTCCCGGACGATGGGCGCCACCAGCCGACCTCCCGGACGGCGGGCGGCACCGGCCGACCTCCCGGACGGTGGGCGGCGCCGGCGGCGGTCGGCGCGGGGTGGGTGGCTCGTAGAGGTTGGGCCGGGTTCGTGTGTCGCGTCACAGGTCGGCTTCAGTGGCTGGGGGAAAGCGGTCTCGGCGGGGGAAGTGTCGGTGCGTCCTCGTAGACTCCCCTGCGTGGATACGACCCTTCAGGACCCCCTCGTCGGGCAGGTGCTCGACGGCCGTTATCGCGTCGACGCGCGGATCGCGGTCGGCGGGATGGCCACGGTCTACCGGGCCCTGGACACCCGTCTGGACCGTGTGCTCGCGCTGAAGGTGATGCACCCGACACTCGCGGCCGACGGATCCTTCGTGGAGCGGTTCATCCGGGAGGCGAAGTCCGTCGCCCGGCTGGCGCACCCGAACGTGGTGCAGGTCTTCGACCAGGGGACCGACGGGTCGTACGTGTACCTGGCGATGGAGTACGTCGCCGGATGCACCCTGCGGGACGTGCTGCGCGAGCGTGGGGCGCTGCAGCCCCGCGCGGCCCTCGACATCCTCGAACCCGTCCTCGCCGCGCTCGGCGCCGCGCACCGGGCCGGGTTCGTGCACCGGGACATGAAGCCCGAGAACGTGCTGATAGGCGACGACGGGCGGGTCAAGGTCGCCGACTTCGGGCTCGTGCGGTCCATGGACACCCAGACCAGCACGACCGGCACCGTGCTCGGGACCGTGTCGTATCTCGCGCCCGAGCAGATAGAGCAGGGCACCGCCGATCCGCGTGTCGACGTCTACGCGTGCGGTGTCGTCCTCTACGAGATGCTGACCGGCGGCAAGCCGCACTCCGGGGACTCCCCCGCCCAGGTCCTCTACAAGCACATCCACGAGGACGTGCCGCCGCCCTCGGCGCTGGTGCCGGGGCTGCCGTACGAGCTGGACGAGCTGGTCGCCTCGGCGACCGCGCGCACCCCGGACCTCCGGCCGTACGACGCCGTGGCACTGCTCGCCCGGGCGCGCGAGGCACGCCAGGGGCTGAGCGACGAGCAGCTGGACGCGGTGCCGCCGCAGGCGGTCGCCGCGGAGCACGACAACGCCGGCGACCGTACGAGCGTGATACCGCGCTCGCTGACGGTGCCGCGGCCGCTGCCCGTCAACGAGGAGGAGCCGGCCGGGGGTGCCGCCCGGCACACCACCCGGCTGCAGGCGCCGCCTGTGCCGCCCCGGCGGTCGAGGCGGCTGGTGCTGACGATCGTCGCCGCCGTGCTGGTGGTGTTCGGCGTGGGCGCCGGGGTCTGGTACATCAACTCGGGCCAGTTCACGAAGGTTCCGCCGCTGCTGTCGAAGACCGAGGCACAGGCCCGGGACCGGCTGGAGTCGGCCGGTCTCGAGGTCGGGCAGGTCAAGCGCGAGTACAACGACACCGTCCAGCGGGGCACGGTCATCGGCACCGACCCCGCGCCCGGCGCCCGGATCCGCGACCACGACTCGGTGACGCTGACCGTGTCGCTGGGCCCGGAGACGGTGAACGTGCCGGATGTCACGGGCCGCCCCCTGGCCGAGGCGCGGGCCCGGCTGAAGGCGGACGGACTGGAACCGGGCATGGTCACCCAGCAGTTCAGCGAGGACGTCGCCCAGGGTTCGGTGATCGCCACCACGCCGCAGGCCGGCACCAAGCGGCACGCCGGGTCGGCGATCGCGCTGACCGTCAGCAAGGGCCGCCCCGTCGACGTGCCGGACGTCACCGGTGACGATCTGTCCGACGCCAGGCAGCAGCTCACGGACGCCGGCCTGAAGGTGAAGATCGCGGCCCAGCAGGTCAACTCCGAGTACGACAAGGGCAAGGTGGCCCAGCAGACCCCGGGCAACGGCAGCCAGGCCGCCGCGGGCGACACGGTGACGCTGACGCTGTCCAAGGGCCCGGAGATGGTCGACGTGCCGGACGTGGTCGGCGACAGCGTCGACGACGCCCACAAGGCGCTGGAGGGCGCCGGGTTCAAGGTGGAGGAGGACCGCGGCCTGCTCGGGCTGTTCGGCGACACCGTGAAGAAGCAGTCGGTGCAGGGCGGCGACAAGGCGCCCAAGGGGTCGACCATCACGATCACCATCCGGTGACGGTGACCAGGGCACACACGGCGTGGACGGACCGCCTCATGGCCGGGCCCGGAGGGCTTCGCTCGGCGCCGCTCCGGCCGAACGGCGCGCCCGGGGCACGGGCCGCTGGGCCGGCAAGGGCGGCGGGGGCCGGGACCGGGCCTGCCGGGCCATGGGGATCACTCATGTCACCCCCGCGTCCCGCGGTCGTACCCTGACCGGGGGCGTCCCCGCACGTCCTGGCATGCTGGGTGAGCCATGACCTCACCATCTTCGTCTTCGCTCTCGCTCCCGGCCGCCCCCGCGCGCAACCCCGTCGGCGGCCATGTCCCCGTGGCCGGCGGCCTGCACTCCGTGGGGCTGTCGTACGCCCGTGAGCTGCGGGCGGAGACCGTGCAGGTCTTCGTGGCCAATCCGCGGGGCTGGGCCACGCCGGCCGGGAATCCCCGGCAGGACGAGGCCTTTCGCGCCGCCTGCGCGGAGGAGTCGATCCCGGCGTACGTCCATGCCCCTTACCTGATCAACTTCGGCTCGCACACCGAGGCGACCGTGGAGCGGTCGGTGGAGTCGCTGCGGCACTCCCTGCGGCGGGGGCGGGAGATCGGTGCGCTGGGTGTGGTCGTGCACACCGGGAGCGCGACCGGCGGGCGGGCCCGTGAGGTGGCGCTGAAGCAGGTGCGTGCGCACCTGCTGCCGCTGCTGGACGAGCTGACGCACGACGACGACCCGTTTCTGCTGCTGGAGTCGACGGCCGGGCAGGGTGCCTCCCTGTGTTCCCGCACCTGGGACTTCGGTCCGTACTTCGAGGCGCTGGACGCGCACCCGAAGCTCGGGGTCTGCCTCGACACCTGCCACATCTTCGCGGCCGGCCACGACCTGACCGGCCCGAGCGGCATGCACCAGACCCTGGACCTGCTCGTGGACACCGTCGGCGAGGGCCGCCTGAAGCTGATCCACGCCAACGACTCCAAGGACGTGGTCGGCGCCCACAAGGACCGGCACGAGAACATCGGCGCCGGCCACATCGGCGAGGACCCGTTCCGGGCCCTGATGACCCACCCCGCGACCGAGGGCGTACCGTTGATCATCGAGACGCCCGGGGGCAAGGCGGGGCACGCGGCGGACGTCGAGCGGCTGAAGAAGCTCAGGGACGGCTGACGGCACCCGGCCGGTTCACAGCTCCGGCCCCTGCCCCGGCTCCTCCTGGTAGGAGTACCGCTGTTCCTTCCACGGATCGCCGATGTTGTGGTAGCCGCGTTCCTCCCAGAAGCCGCGGCGGTCGGCGGTCATGTACTCGACGCCGCGGACCCACTTCGGGCCCTTCCAGGCGTACAGGTGGGGCACGATCAGGCGGACCGGGAAGCCGTGCTCGGCGGTGAGGAGTTCGCCGTCCTTGTGGGTCGCGAAGATCGTGCGGTCGGAGGCGAAGTCCGACAGACGGAGGTTGGAGCTGAAGCCGTACTCGGCCCAGACCATCACATGGGTGACGTCCGGCGCCGGCGGGGCCAGGTCGAGGATGGTGCGGGCGGGGATGCCGCCCCACTCCGCGCCGACCATGCTGAACTTGGTCACACAGTGCAGATCGGCCACCACGGTGGTGTACGGCAGGGCCGTGAACTCCTCGTGGTTCCAGAGGTGCTTGTCACCGTCGGCGGTGGCGCCGAAGACCCGGAACTCCCAGCGCTCGGGGCGGAACTTCGGGACGGGGCCGTAGTGCGTGACCGGCCAGCCGCGCTGGAGACGCTGACCCGGCGGAAGCTCGGACCCTGCCGTTGCTCCAGACTCTCGCTCCACCGGATGACCCATGTATCCATCCTGACAGACCTCGGGCAGTGCCCTTGACCATGAGTCGACCACGCATCCACGGACCGGACAATTCACATCAAGCAAGCACTTACTTACTAAGTGCGCACTTACTGGACGATCTTCGTCACCGGTGCAATCATGCGGCCGCACACCCCCGTGTTTCCCGTGCGGAAGGAGCCTCTGCGATGCAGGGCGACCCCGAGGTCATCGAGTTCCTCAACGAGCAGCTCACCGGCGAGCTGACGGCGATCAACCAGTACTTCCTGCACGCGAAGATGCAGGAGAACTTCGGGTGGTACAAGCTCGCCAAGTACACACGGCACGAGTCGTTCGACGAGATGAAGCACGCGGAGGTGCTCACCGACCGGATCCTGTTCCTGGAGGGGCTGCCGAACTACCAGCGGCTGTTCCATGTGCGCGTCGGGCAGACCGTGAAGGAGATGTTCGAGGCCGACCGGCAGATCGAGGTCGAGGCGATCGACCGGCTGCGCCGGGGGATCAAGGTGATGCGCGAGAAGGGCGACATCACGTCCGCCAACATCTTCGAGGACATCCTCGCCGACGAGGAGCACCACATCGACTACCTCGACACCCAGCTGGAGCTGGTGGAGAAGCTGGGCGAGGCGCTCTACATCGCACAGGTCATCGAGCAGCCGGAGAGCTAGGCGGCTTCCGGGAGCCCGGTCTCCGGGAGATCGGCTTCCGGAAGATCGGCTTCCGGGAGCGCGGAGAGGACCGGCCTGCCCTGGTCGGCCAGCTCACGCCGCGGGCAGGCGCCCCGGCCGAGGAGGGCCTGGATCCGACGGACACAGGAGCCGCAGTCCGTGCCCGCCTTGCAGGCGGAGGCTATCTGGCGGGGGGTGCAGGCACCGTCCTCCGCGTGCTGCTTGACCTGGGCCTCGGTGATGCCGAAGCAGCTGCAGACGTACACGCGGATTCACCTCCCGACGGGATCGCTCTCTTGACTGCCATCCCCTTGATCGGTGAGGCAAACCTAACCTTACCCGCCGCACCGGGCCCGCAAAAGTAGGGAAGGGCGCGGATCGGTTGTGATCCGCGCCCCAGATCGCCCACAGGCCCTACGGCTCCACGGTCCTACTGGTCCCGGTACATCTCCGCGACCAGGAACGCCAGGTCCAGCGACTGGCTGCGGTTCAGCCGCGGGTCGCAGGCCGTCTCGTAGCGCTGGTGCAGGTCGTCGACGAAGATCTCGTCGCCGCCGCCCACGCACTCGGTGACGTCGTCGCCGGTCAGCTCCACGTGGATGCCGCCCGGGTGGGTGCCGAGCGCCTTGTGGACCTCGAAGAAGCCCTTGACCTCGTCGAGCACGTCGTCGAAGCGGCGGGTCTTGTGCCCGGAGGCCGCCTCGAAGGTGTTGCCGTGCATCGGGTCGGTCACCCAGGCCACCGTCGCGCCGGACGCCGTGACCTTCTCCACCAGCTCGGGAAGCTTGTCGCGGATCTTGTCGGCGCCCATCCGGACGACGAAGGTCAGCCGGCCCGGCTCCCGCTCGGGGTCGAGGCGGTCGATGTACTGCAGCGCCTCCTCGGCCGTCGTCGTCGGGCCGAGCTTGATGCCGATCGGGTTGCGGATCTGCGAGGCGAACTCGATGTGCGCGTGGTCCAGCTGCCGGGTGCGCTCACCGATCCACACCATGTGCGCGGAGACGTCGTACAGCTTGCCGGTGCGCGAGTCGACCCGGGTCAGGGCGGACTCGTAGTCCAGCAGCAGCGCCTCGTGCGAGGAGTACAGCTCGACGGTCTTGAACTCCTCCGGGTCCGTGCCGCAGGCCCGCATGAAGTTCAGCGCGTTGTCGATCTCGCGCGCGAGCTGCTCGTAGCGCTGGCCCGACGGCGAGGTCTTCACGAAGTCCTGGTTCCAGGCGTGCACCTGGCGCAGGTCCGCGTAACCACCGGTGGTGAAGGCGCGCACCAGGTTCAGCGTGGACGCCGAGGCGTGGTACATGCGCTTCAGCCGCTCGGGGTCCGGGATGCGGGACGCCTCGGTGAACTCGAAGCCGTTGACGGAGTCGCCCCGGTACACCGGGAGCGTCACGCCGTCGCGGGTCTCGGTCGGCTTGGAGCGGGGCTTGGAGTACTGCCCGGCGATGCGGCCGACCTTCACCACGGGCACGGCGGCCGCGTAGGTGAGGACGGCACCCATCTGGAGCAGCGTCTTCAGCTTGTTGCGGATGTGGTCGGCGGACACCGCGTCGAAGGCCTCGGCGCAGTCGCCGCCCTGGAGGAGGAACGCCTCTCCCTTGGCGACGGCCGCCATCCGGGCGCGCAGCTGGTCGCACTCGCCCGCGAAGACGAGCGGCGGATACGACTCGAGGTCCGCGATCACTGCGCGCAGAGCCTCGGGGTCGGGGTACTCGGGCTGCTGCGCCGCGGGCAGGTTTCGCCAGGTGTTGCCAGCGCTCGGGCTGGTCTTAGCGTTCACGGTCACCTCGTAAACATTACGGGGTTGCATCGCATGCCCCATCTTCTGGCTCGAAGAGTGAGACGCGAGGGTTGTCCTGTGGACCGGGGGACGGCTGCGGTAGGGTTTGCGCCATGTTCGCGCTTTCGATCCAGAACTGGTGGTGGACCGCTCATCCGGCGGCCCACTGACTGCGCGTACGCAAGACTTCGCGAAGGCCGCCCGAGGGGCGGCCTTCGGCGTGTCCGGGGTCGTTCCTCACCGACATCGACGGAAGAGGACCCATGGACCTGGCACAGCTCCTGCACGACGACCGCCCCTTCGCCCTGCTCCGCCGCCGCACCCCGGGCCGCGACGAGCACACGGTGGAGATCCTGCTCGGCCCGGTGATCCGCCGCGACCGGCTCGCCGACCTGCCCGACGAGGGGCTGGCACTGGTCCCGTTCCGGCAGATCCGCGAGCGCGGCTTCGACGTCCGCGACGACGGCACCCCGCTGCTGGTCCTCACCCCCGAGGAGTCGTACGAGCTCCCGCTCGACGTGGCGCTGGCGCAGCTCCCGGCGCGCGAGGTGCGCGTCGAGGGCGGCGGCTTCGACGTCGGCGACGCGGAGTACGGCGAGATCGTCGGGCGGGTGCTCGCGGAGGAGATCGGCCGGGGCGAGGGCGCGAACTTCGTGATCCGGCGCACGTACGAGGGCGAGATCCCGGGGTTCGGCCGCGCCGACGCGCTCGCCCTGTTCCGGCGGCTGCTGGAGGGCGAGCGGGGCGCGTACTGGACGTTCGTCGTGCACACCGGGGACCGCACGCTGGTCGGCGCCAGCCCCGAGGTGCACGTCCGGATGTCCGGCGGCACGGTCGTCATGAACCCGATCAGCGGGACCTACCGCTATCCCGCCGAGGGCCCGACCCCGGAGCATCTCCTGTCCTTCCTCGCCGACGGCAAGGAGATCGAGGAGCTGTCGATGGTGGTCGACGAGGAACTGAAGATGATGTGCACCGTCGGCGACATGGGCGGGGTGGTCGTCGGGCCGCGGCTGAAGGAGATGGCGCACCTCGCGCACACCGAGTACGAGCTGCGCGGGAAGTCCTCCCTGGATGTGCGGGACGTGCTGCGGGAGACCATGTTCGCGGCGACGGTGACCGGGTCGCCGGTGCAGAACGCGTGCCGGGTGATCGAGCGGCACGAGGCCGGTGGGCGCGGCTACTACGCGGGCGCGCTGGCGCTGCTCGGCCGGGATTCCGGGGGCGCGCAGACCCTGGACTCCCCCATCCTGATCCGCACCGCCGACATCTCCGCCCAGGGGCGGCTACGGGTCCCGGTCGGGGCGACGCTGGTGCGCGGCTCGGACCCGGCGGGCGAGGTCGCGGAGACGCACGCGAAGGCGGCGGGCGTGCTGGCGGCCCTCGGGGTACGGCCGTCCCGGCCGCGTGAGGAGCAGGACCGGCCCCGGCTGGCCGACGACCCGCGGGTGCGGGCGGCGCTGGACGGGCGGCGGGCCGCGCTCGCGCCGTTCTGGCTGCGGATGCAGGAGCGTTCCGCGGCTGTGGAGGGGCACGCCCTGGTGGTGGACGCCGAGGACACCTTCACGGCGATGCTCGCGCACGTGCTGCGGTCGAACGGGCTGGACGTCACCGTCCGGCGGTACGACGAGCCGGAGCTGCGGGAGGCGGTGCTCGCCCATGAGGGGCCGGTCGTCCTCGGGCCCGGGCCCGGTGACCCCTCCGACCTCGCCGACCCGAAGATGCGGTTCCTGCGAAAGCTGGCCGCCCGGGTGATCCGGGAGCACCGGCACGGCGTGCTCGGAGTATGCCTGGGGCACGAGCTGATCGCGGCGGAACTGGGCCTTGCGATCGTGCGGAAGAAGGTGCCGTACCAGGGCGCGCAGACCACGATCGACCTGTTCGGGCGGGCGGAGACCGTCGGCTTCTACAACAGCTTCGTGGCCCACTGCGACGAGGAGGCGGCACGGGAGCTGGCCGCACACGGGGTGGAGGTGAGCCGGGCGGAGAACGGGGAGGTGCATGCCGTACGAGGTCCGGGCTTCGCCGGGGTGCAGTTCCACCCGGAATCGGTGCTGAGCCTGAACGGGGCCACGGTCGTACGGGAGCTGATGGGTCAGCTGCGCCGCACGACCGTGTAGCCGTCCGGGGCCACCGTCAGCCGAAGAACACCCCGACCTCTTCGTACAGCTTCGGGTTCACCGTCTTCAGCTTGGCGGTGGCCTCCGAGATCGGGACCCGGACGATGTCGGTGGCGCGCAGGGCGACCATCGTGCCGAAGTCGCCGTCGTGGACGCAGTCGATGGCGTGCAGGCCGAAGCGGGTGGCGAGCCAGCGGTCGAAGGCACTGGGCGTGCCGCCGCGCTGGACATGGCCGAGGACCGTGGTCCGGGCCTCCTTGCCGGTGCGGCTCTCGATCTCCTTGGCCAGCCACTCGCCGACCCCGGAGAGCCGGACATGCCCGAAGGAGTCCAGCGAGCCGTCCTTGAGCACCATGTCGCCGTCCTTCGGCATGGCGCCCTCGGCGACGACCACGATGGGCGCGTACGACGCCCGGAAGCGGGAGGTCACCCAGGCGCAGACCTGCTCGACGTCGAATCGCTGCTCGGGGATGAGGATGACGTTGGCGCCGCCGGCCAGGCCGGAGTGCAGGGCGATCCAGCCCGCGTGCCGGCCCATCACCTCCACGACCAGGACCCGCATATGGGACTCGGCGGTGGTGTGCAGCCGGTCGATGGCCTCGGTGGCGATGTTGACGGCGGTGTCGAAGCCGAAGGTGTAGTCGGTGGCCGACAGATCGTTGTCGATCGTCTTGGGCACCCCGACGCACGGCACCCCGTACTCGTCGGACAGCCGTGCGGCGACGCCCAGGGTGTCCTCGCCGCCGATCGCGATGAGGGCCTGTACGTCCAGTTTGGCGAGGTTGTCCTTGATCCGGCGGACGCCGTTCTCCGCCTTGAGGGGGTTGGTGCGCGAGGAGCCGAGAATGGTGCCGCCGCGGGGCAGGATGCCGCGCACCGCGGGGATGTCGAGACGGACGGTGTCGCCCTCGAGGGGACCTCGCCAGCCGTCCCGGAAGCCGACGAAGTCATAGCCGTACTCCTGCACGCCCTTGCGGACGATGCCCCGGATGACGGCGTTGAGCCCGGGGCAGTCGCCGCCTCCGGTCAGTACTCCCACCCGCATGGAAAAGTCCCTTCACCGCGGTTCCCTGACAGAGAGTCACGCTAATGGTGATTCGCGTCACATCGGGAGAGGCGGGACGGGTGATTCCGGCGTGTACGGCGTGTACGGCTCCGCAGCGGGCCCGGCTCGTCGACGGGCCCTACTCGTCGTCCAGTCCGCGCTCTATGGCGTACCGCACCAGCTCGACCCTGTTGTGCAACTGCAGCTTGCCGAGGGTGTTCTGCACATGGTTCTGGACCGTGCGGTGGGAGATGACGAGGCGTTCGGCGATCTGCTTGTAGCTCAGGCCCTTGGCGACCAGCCGCAGCACCTCCGTCTCCCGGTCCGTCAGCCGGGGCGCGCCGGGCTCGTCGGCCTCCGGGGCCGGGGCGGGCTCGGCGGCCAGGCGCCGGTACTCGCCGAGGACCAGTCCGGCGAGGCCGGGCGTGAACACCGGGTCGCCGACGGCGGTACGGCGCACCGCGTCCAGCAACTCCTCGGTGGAGGCCGACTTCAGCAGATAGCCGGTCGCGCCGGACTTCACCGCCTCCAGCACGTCCGCGTGCTCACCGCTCGCCGAGAGGACGAGGACGCGCAACGCCGGGTTGTGGGCGACGAGTTCCTTGCACACCTGGACGCCGGGCTTGGCGGGCAGGTTGAGGTCCAGCACGAGGACGTGGGGGACGGCGGCCTTGGCGCGGCGGACCGCCTGCTCGCCGTCGCCGGCGGTGGCGACCACGTGGAAGCCGGACTCGGTCAGGTCCCGGGCGACCGCGTCGCGCCACATGGGGTGGTCGTCCACCACCATGACCTTGATCGGGTCCTGCTGCTCGCTCATCGACGCCCCGCCTTCGCGTTCTTCGGTACCTTCAGTTCCACTTCCGTGCCCTGCCCGGGGACGGAGACCAGTTCGGCGCTGCCGCCCAGGTCGCGCAGCCGTCCCCGGATCGACTGGGCCACACCGAGCCGCCCCTCCCCCTGGGCCTGGGCGAGCCGGCCCTCGGGGATGCCGGGGCCGTCGTCCCGGACGGTCACGAGGACCTCGTCCGGCTCGTCCTCGACCAGGATCCAGGCCCGGGCCCGCTCGCCCGCGTGCTCGCGCACGTTGTCCAGGGCGGCGCCCACCGCGGCGGCCAGCTCCCGCGCGGCCGGCCGGGGCAGCTCGACCGGCGCGCCGGGCTCGGCCAGGCTGACCCGGGCCCCCGCGTAGGGCGCCAGCAGGATGCGCAGGTCGACCGGTCCGTCGTCGTCGGGCTCCTCCACCACGCGTACGACGGCTCCCGCGGAGGCGTCCTCCGACACCCGGGAGACCGGCAGCAGACCCCCGGAGACCAGCGTGCGCAGCGCCACCTCCTGCTCCCCGGCGAGCCGCCCCAGCTCCGCCGCCTCGCCGCCGATGACCGCGCCGCGCCGCTGCACCATCGCCAGCACCTGGAGCACGCTGTCATGGATGTCCCGGGCCAGCCGCTCCCGTTCCCGGGTCGCGGCCTCGATCTCCAGGGCGCGGGCGAGGGTGCGCTCGGAGGCGCGGGCGACCTCCACGACGTAGCCGACGGCGATCGAGGCCACCCAGACGAGGATCAGGCTGTGCACGGTGTCCCGGGCGGGATGGCCGCGTTCGACCAGGTTGGCCAGCGCGACCGGCGTGGAGGCCGCGGCGGCCCAGCGCCAGCCGCCCTTGATCGCGAAGGCCAGCACCGCACCGCCGGTCCATATCGACGGCAGCGTGGGGCCGCCCGCGATCCGCTGATGGCTGTCGGCGAGCGGGGTGACCAGGACGCCGGTGAGGGCGACGGTCAGGTCGACGGCCAGGAAGCGCTTGGTGCAGCTCGCCGCGTTGCGCACCCTCGGCAGGGTGGCGAGGGTCCAGACGAACAGGACGGCGAAGTAGCCGACGGCGACCCAGGGGCGCGTGTAGAGGCCGTGCCTGGTGGCTCCCAGACCGATCGCGTACAGCATGGTCAGGACGCGGTAGCCGGCGAGCGCGCGCCACAGCGGCAGCTCGACCGACATCCTCATCACGCGCTCGCGCCTGGCCATGTCCCCCCGTCCCCGGCCCCTCCCTCAGGCCTCCGCCTTCTTGTCGGCTTCCTTCTTCTCGGCCTCCTTGGCCGCCTTCGCCGCCTCCGCGATCTGCCGCTTGGCCGCCGTCGCGTACATGTCGACGTACTCCTGGCCGGACAGCTTCATGATCTCGTACATGACCTCGTCGGTCAGGGCGCGCAGCACGAAACGGTCGTGCTCCATGCCGTGGTAGCGGCTGAAGTCCAGCGGCTTGCCGATGCGGATGCCGGGCCGCATCAGCTTCGGCACCACCTTGCCGGGCGGCTGGATCTTCTCGGTGTCGATCATCGCCACCGGGATGACCGGAGCGCCGGTGGCGAGCGCCACGCGCGCGAGGCCGCCGGGCTTGCCCCGGTAGAGCCGACCGTCCGGCGAGCGGGTGCCCTCGGGGTAGATGCCGAACAGCTCGCCGCGCTCCAGCACCTCTATGCCGCTCTTGATCGCGGCCTCGCCGGCGCCGCGCGCCCCGGAGCGGTCCACCGGGAGCTGTCCGACGCCCTTGAAGAAGGCCGCGGTCAGCCGGCCCTTGACCCCGGGGGTGGTGAAGTACTCGGCCTTCGCGATGAAGGTGACCTTGCGGTCCAGGACCGCGGGCAGGAAGAACGAGTCCGAGAAGGACAGGTGATTACTCGCCAGGATGGCGGGACCTGAAGTCGGTATGTTCTCCAGGCCCTCCACCCAAGGTCTGAAGGCGACCTTCAGCGGCCCCCCGATGGCGACCTTCATCGTGCCGTACAACACCCGCTTGCCTCCCGTTTCCGTCGAACAGACCTTAACCCTTCAGGACCGCCAAAGGCCCCGACGACCCTGGTCGGTGTCAGTGCGGTCGCGTACGGTGAAGCACATCCGCACGTTTCCCTCACGCCGCCACCGGTCACCGGTGGGGGCCCTCTTCAGGAACAGGAGCGTCGAAGGTGCCGGTCCTCCCCGGAGCCGAGCCGTACCGCCACGAGGGCGGGGAGGTGGGGGTCCTCCTCTGCCACGGTTTCACCGGCTCGCCCCAGTCGCTGCGCCCCTGGGCGGAGCACCACGCGGCGCACGGCCTGACCGTGTCGCTCCCCCTGCTGCCCGGCCATGGCACCCGCTGGGAGGACATGCAGGTCACCGGCTGGCAGGACTGGTACGCGGAGGTGGACCGCGAGCTGCGCCTCCTCGCCGAGCGCTGCTCGCAGGTGTTCGTCGCGGGCCTGTCGATGGGCGGCGCGCTGGCGCTCGCACTGGCGGCCCGGCACGGCGAGCGGGTCGCGGGCGCGGTGGTCGTCAACCCGGCGAACAAGGTGCACGGCCTGTCGGCGTACGCCCTTCCGGTGGCCCGGCATCTCGTGCGGACGACGAAGGGCATCGCCAGCGACATCGCCAAGGAGGGCGCGGCCGAGCTGGGCTACGACCGGGTGCCGCTGCACGCGGCGCACTCGCTGCGGGTGTTCCTGCGCCGGCTGGACGGCGAGCTGCCCCAGGTCACCCAGCCCTTGCTGCTGCTGCGCAGCGCCCAGGACCATGTCGTTCCGGCGGCCGACTCGGCCCGGGTGCTGAGCCGGGTGTCGTCCACGGACGTGACGGAGATCGTGCTGGAACACAGCTACCACGTGGCGACGTTGGACCAGGATGCGGACCGGATCTTCGAGGAGAGCCTCGCCTTCATGGGCCGGCTCGCACCCAGTCTCGGCAAGGAAGGGACGGCCACAGGTGGCTGAGCACGAGTCCGACCGCGAGGGCCGCGAGCCGGACGAGCAGAAGGTGCCCTTCGACGAGGACGCCGCCTGGCGGGCCATCGTCGAGGGGTACGGCGAGGAGCCGGCCGACCCGCCGGGCGCCAGGCCCTTCAAGCCGGTGGAGGACCTCGCGCTGCCCGAGCCGGAGAAGGGCGCCGAGAGCGACACCGACAAGGCGCCGGTCCGGCCGCTGGGCAGCTCGGTCTCCTTCGCGCCCGGGGTCGGCCCGCGCGACCACAACCCGCCCGAGCCCTCCGAGGACGACTTCGACGAGGACGACGAGGGCCATTTCGTCCCCCCGGAGCCGCCGCCGCTGCCGGAGGCCGACGCCACCGCGAAGTTCGCCTGGCTGGGCGTCGTCGGCGGGCCGATCCTGCTGCTGCTGGCCGTGCTGCTCGGCTGGGACATGACCTGGTGGCTGACGACCCTCGGCATCGGCGGCTTCCTCGGCGGTTTCGCCACGCTGGTGATGCGGATGCGCACGGACGACGAGGAGGACGACGGACCGGGGCGGGGCGCGGTGGTCTGAACTTTGTACAAGTGCTGCGGGGCTCCTAGGGTGAGCCCATGCCGCGCGACACGCTCACCCAGGAACAGATCGTCCGGACCGCCGTGCGGCTGCTGGACGACGAGGGCCTCGAAGGCCTCAACATGCGCGGCCTGGGCAAGCGGCTGGGGGCCGCGGCGACCGCGGTCTACTGGCATGTGAAGAACAAGGACGACCTCCTGCTGCTCGCCGCGGACCGGGTGTGGCACGAGGTCGAACTGCCGGCGCTCGACGCGGACGACTGGCGGGGCACGGCCACGACGATGGCCGACCGGCTGCACGCGATGCTCGTACGGCATCCGTGGCTGGTGCAGGCGATCGGCTCCCATGTCCTCTACGGCACCGGCAAGGCCCGTTACGACGACCGTCTCCTCGGCGTCTTCGAGACCGCGGGGTTCACGCCGGAGGAGGCGGACCGGGCCGCCGGTGCGGTGGTGACGTACGTCCTGGGCAACGCGCTCGGCGCCTCCGCCGCCGCCTCCCTCACGCGGAGGCTGCGGCGGGCCGGGGCGGATGCCGAGGGGATGGTCTCGGAGACCCTGGCCAAGGCGGCGGAGGCGGCGGAGCCGTTTCCGCGGTTGCGGGAGCGGCTGGGGACGGCGGCGGCCGCGGAGTACGGGGCCGCGCCCGACGGCAGCTACGCGGCGGGGTTGCGGGCACTGCTCGACGGGCTGCGGCCGGGCGGGGCGGACACTGTGCCCGGTACTGCCTGAACGACCAGGGGCGCTGCTCGCTGAAAGGTGCCCACGGGGTGTCAGGCCCGGCTGAAAAGGCGCCCGGCCAGGTCGACGCCCGTCACCCTGCCGTCCTCCGCGCGGGAGAAACGGCCCCGCTGCCCCTTCAGGCCACCCTCCACAACGATGTACTCGTCCCCCGGCAGGAAGCCGATCGCCGCCGCCGGATGGTCCGGCGGCATCTCCGCGTCCGACGCCGCCCGGATCTCCGGCTTGATGCCGACGGCCAGGGTGAGCCGGCCGTCCTCCGCCGCGATGTCGAGATTCATGGCGTCGATCTCGTACCGCCCGGCGACCTCCCGCGCCCGCTCCTCGTCGTACGGCAGCGGCTCGGGTTCCCGTTCGACCACACTGAGGAACAGCTCCAGCGCCCGCTTCAGCACCGCCTGGTTGAACTGGTGGCCGTCCGGGCCGGAGTTGGCGAGGGAGACGACGGCGAAGTCGCGCTCCGGCACCAGCAGCAGCTCGGCGAACTGCCCGTTGCCCGAACCCCCGTGGCCGACCGTGCGCACGCCCTCCACGTCGCGCAGGAACCAGCCGATGCCGAAGGCGTCGCCGAGCGTGCTGCCCCGCAGTTCGACGGTGGGTTCCTTCATGCGGCCCAGCATCTCGGCGGTCAACAGCCCTTCTCCGTCGCCCAGTTGGAACCGCGCCCAGCGCAGCAGATCGCTCGCCGAGGAGACGACACCGCCGCCGGGGTTGTTGCCGCGCAGTCCGGCCCGCCGCGACTTCCAGGGGCGGGCGAGGGTGAGGGAGCCGTCCTCGGCGCGGTTGTGGCCGACGGCGAAGCGGCGGACCACGACGTCGTCCAGGTCGAAGACGGTGTCGGACAGGCCCAGCGGCTGAAGGACCAGTTCGGCCAGCGCCTGCTCGAACGGCAGACCGGTCACGTTCTCCACGACCCGGCCGAGCAGGTTGTATCCGGCCTGGCTGTAGGAGGCCCGGGCGCCGGGCGGGCCGATCAGCGGCAGCCGGTCCAGTTGTCCGACGAACGCGGCGAGCGAGCCGTCGCCCTCGTCAGTGCCGACCAGGTTCCAGTCCAGGCCCGCCGTGTGGTTGAGCAGGTTCAGCAGGGTGATCCGGGCGGCGGTCTCCTCGTCGGCGAGGCGCAGCTCGGGAACGTACCGGCGGACCGGCGCGCCGAGGTCCACCCTGCCCTGCCCGACCAGGCGCATCAGCGCGGTCGCCGTGAAGGTCTTGCTGACCGAGGCCAGGTGGAAGAGCGTGTGTTCGTCGATCGGCAGGGGGTGCTCCACGTTCGTCACGCCGTGGCCGACATGGATCTCCTCGCCACCGGTCAGTACGGCCACGGCGGCCCCCGGCACCCCGAACTCCTTCGCCGCGGTCTCCACGAACGCGGCCAGCGACTCACGCTCACCGGACATCAGGTTCCCCCTCCTGGCGGGTACTTGAACTAAGTACAGGTGCGACTGTAGGCGTCCCGCGCAGGGCCCGCAAGCCTTTCCTGTACTTCGTTCAAGCGGAGCTCACGCCACCGGTACGCGCAGGGCGGCGAGGACCGGGAGATGGTCCGTGGCGGCGATCAGGTCGGCCCGGGTGACGCCCGGCTGGCCGAGGGGCACGCCGCAGCCGAGCACCTCGATGCCCTTGGTCGCGAAGACGGCGTCGATGCGCTGCGGGGGCTCGCTGTGCGGCCAGGTGTCCGCGCCGCCCCAGGGGGCCACGGCCCGGCAGTCCTTCAGGCTCGCGGAGAGCAGGCGGAAGGCGGGGCCGTCGGGGCCTTCGTTGAGGTCGCCGCCTGCGATGGCGTGGTCCGCGCCCAGACCGGAGAGGCGGTCCAGGAGCAGCGCGGCCTGCTCGCGGCGTTCGTCCTTCTGCAGGCTCAGATGGCAGCTCAGCACGCCCAGCCTGGCCCCGCCGATACGGACCACGGCCGTGGCGAAGCCGCGCCGGTGGAGCCCGGGGGTGAGCGGCAGCAGCACGTCCTCGGTGCGCTCCACGGTGGCGCGCAGCGAGCAGAGGATCGCCGGGCCGGCCGCGGTGGCTCCGCCGGTGAGGATGACCTGGCCGGAGGCCGCGGCGAGGCGGGCGAGCTTCTTGCGCCAGCGGAAGAAGCGCGGGGCTTCCTGGATCAGGACCAGGTCGGGGGCGCATGCGGTGATGATCCTGGCGAGGGCGTCGGTGTCGTCGCGCATCGAGCGGATGTTGTAGCTCAGGACGCGGAGGACGGCGGAACCGTCGGATTCGGTACGGGAGTTGGGAAGCAGCGTGCTGGTCGCCATGCCGATCAACATACGACGATGCCCGCCCGTCCCGGGACCGGACGCGGCGGGCACTGTCGTAGGACCCCACTACATGATCGGGTCGGGCTCCCGGGCCAGGTCCGCCGCGCCGACGAGGCCCGCCTTGTTGCCGAGCTGGGCGGCGATCACGTCGGCCACCGGGCGCCAGTTGCCGCCGACCAGCCAGCGCTTGTAGGACTTGCGGATCGGGTCGAGGACCAGTTCGCCCTCCTCGGAGAGGCCGCCGCCGACGATGAACGCGGACGGGTCGAAGAGGGAGGCCAGGTCGGCCAGGCCCGCACCGGCCCAGCGGGCCAGCTCGCGGTAGGAGTCGACGGCCACCGGGTCGCCCTGGCGGGCGGCCATGGAGATGTGCTTGCCCTCGATGCCCTCGGGGGTGCCGTCGCCGAGGCCGAGCAGGATCTCGGCGTTCTCCGGGGTGGCGTTGGCGCGCTGCTTGGCGTATCTGACGAGCGCGCGGCCGGAGGCGTACTGCTCCCAGCAGCCCTGCGAACCGCAGCCGCACAGCAGGCCGTCCGGGACCATCCGGATGTGGCCGAACTCCGCGGCCACGCCGAAGTGGCCGCGGCGCAGCTTGTTGCCGATGATGATGCCGCCGCCGAGACCGGTGCCGAGCGTGATGCAGATGACGTTGCGGTGGCCCTTGCCGGCGCCGAATTTGTACTCGCCCCAGGCGGCGGCGTTGGCGTCGTTCTCGACCACGACCGGGAGGCCCACGCGGGCCTCGACCTTCTCCTTCAGCGGCTCCTGGCGCCAGTCGATGTTCGGCGCGAAGTACACCGTCGAGCGCTGCCGGTTGACGTAACCGGCCGCACCGATGCCCACGCCGACGATCTCGTGCCCGGCGCGCGCACCCTCCACCGCCGAGGCGATGGCGTCCACGATGGCCTCGGGCGTGGTGGGGGTCGGCACCTTGAAGGTCGAGAGGATGTTGCCTTCCTCGTCGACCACGCCGGCCGCGATCTTGGTGCCGCCGATGTCGACGCCGATGGTGAGTCCCATGAATCCCTCAGTTTCGGTCGAGCCCCGCTACGGCCAACCGTACCCGAGGCCCTGCCGGGAAAGCGCTTCAGTCCAGGTCGATCCGCTCCCCCGGACCGGTGCCCTCGCCCCCGTCGCGCCGGTCGTCGGGCGCCTCGCGGGTGAGGTCGTCGGCCGTGCGGGCGGTCCAGCGGCGCTCCTGGGCCTGGACGGCGGAACGGTAGGCGGCGAGCAGTTCGCTGCCGGCCGCGGCCAGGTGGTCGAAGACGTCGGGGTTGCGGTCTATGACGGGCTCGACGGCGGCCTTGGCCTGCTGGACGACCTGGCGCACCATCTGCTGGGCGGCGGGTCCGGCGAGGCCGCCGAGGAGCGGTGACGGGAGGCCGGAGAGCTTGTCGGCCACCGTTTCCACGAGCTTCTTCAGCTCCTCCGCGGCCGAGCCCGGCTGCGGGCCGTACTCGGCACTGCGGCGGGCCTTCTCGGCGGCGAGGTCCTCGGCGCAGGCCGTGGCCCAGGCGTCGGCGTCGGTCGCCCGCCGCTGTTCCTCATATCCCTCATGCGAGTCGGATGCGGGACGCTCTTCGCTCATGGCGGACTCCTGACTACGGTTCGCCTTTACGACGTTACCCGAACGGGCGTACCCGGATCATCACCGTCCGGTGGCGGGCCACAGGTCGGGATCCGGGGCGAAACGGACGCGCAGCTCGCCCTCGCGCAGGCCGGCCCCGGCGACGGTGCAGCGGCGCAGGGCGGAGGGCAGCGGGACGATCCGCCGGAACGGGCCCACGGTGATCACGAGCTCGTCGCCGCGCCGGATCAGGTCCAGCTCGTCCCGTATCGCGCCGGGCAGCGGGATGTGCCAGACCAGGACGCCGTCGTCGCTCCTGCGGTCGGTGACGGGCCACTCGACCGGGGCGGATGCCGGGTTGACGGGGGGTACGGCGAGGGCGGCGAGGTCGTCGGCGCCGCGCGGGTCGTGGCCGAGGTGCGGGACGGGGTGGACGTCGTACGGCTGCTCCTGCCAGTCGGCGAGTGCCTTGCGCTGCTGGGCGAGGAGTCCGGCGAGCAGGCTGTCCGGGTCGGTCTCGGGCAGGGTGCGGTTGGCGATCAGGGCCTCGGTGCGCAGGCCGCGCAGGGCGAGGGCGAGGCCGGCGGTGCGTACGGCGTCGGCGCCGGCCGGGCCGGGTTCGGCGACCAGGCGTACGGCGGTGTTCCGGTCGGTGAGGACGGCCTCGACGGCGGCGAGTTCGAGGTCCCAGCGGGCGGCCGTCTCGTACAGCCAGTCGGACGGCATCGGCACGCCGGCCAGCCGGCCGAGGACCGGGCGCAGGGCACGGGCCGCCTGCCGCTCGGGCGGGAGGAGGCGGCGCAGATAACGGCGCAGCTCCTCGGGGAGGCCGAGCAGGGCGAGGGCCTGCTGGAGGGGCGGCAGGTCCACGACGAGCAGGTCATAGCGCTCGGACAGCGCCGCGTCCCGGACGGCCCGCAGGAAGGACAGCTCCTCGGCACCGGGCAGCGGGGTGACCTCCTCGGCGTCCAGCCGGGCGGCGCCGAGCAGGTCGAGGACGGTGGCCGCGCGGTTCTGGAAGGCGGTGAGGTCCTGCCGGAAGCGGTCGACGGCATCGGGCCGCCAGGCGGTGAGGTTCGCCGCGGCTTCCTCCGGCACCGGTCCCGTCGCGGAGCCCAGCGCGGCGCCGAGGGTGTCGGTGCGGTCGGCACTCAGGAGAAGCGTGCGGACGCCTTCGCCTGCGGCGCGCTGTGCGGTGGCGGCAGCGACAGTGGTACGACCGCTGCCGCCCGGGCCCGTGATCAGGATGGTGCGCATGAGGCTGAACGGTAACGGAGGCCGGGGGCACGGGGTGTTGGCCGGTGCCCGGAAGCGACGGCACCGGACGGGCGTAGGTTACTGGTCGGACTCGACCCTCTTCTTCAGGCCTGCCAGGGCGCGGTCGATGATGACCTTCTCCGCCTTGCGCTTGATCATGCCGAGCATGGGGATCTTGACGTCCACCGTGAGGAGGTAGGTGACCTCCGTCGCGGCGGGGCCCGTCGGCTTGAGGATGTAGGAGCCGTCGAGGGAGCGGAGCATCTGGGACTTGACCAGGGTCCAGGAGACCTCGTTCTCGCCGGTCCAGGTGTAGGCGAGGGTCTGGTCGTCCTTGATGGCGCCGGCGTCCATGACGAGCCGGACCTGCTCGGCGCGGCCCTGGTCGTCGGTCTTGAGGACCTCCGCCTCCTTCACCTCGCCCGTCCAGTCCGGGTAGCGGGCGAAGTCGGCGATCACCCCCATGACGTCGGCCGGTGCCGCCTCGATCGTGATGCTCGAGCTGGTGTGTTCCGCCATCGCCGTGGCTCCTCCAGATGCGGGCCGGTACAGAGGTCGTCGTGCGCACGTGTGTGCAGCGTGAAGGCTACCGCGCCACCGACCGGCCGCCTTCACCCCTGTCCCGCACATCGCCGGCCGATCGCCGGCGGATCACCATTCCAGCGCCCAGGGCCTTCCCGTACCGGCGAAGTGGCCCACGTTCACGCACTCGGTCGCGCCGATCCGCATACGGCGCGCGAGCGGCTGGTGGACATGGCCGAAGAGCGCATAACGAGGCTTCGTGCGGCGGATGGCGGCCAGCAGGGCGCGGCTGCCCCGTTCGAAGCGGCGCGCGACGGTGTCGTAGACCAGTTCGGGCACCTCCGGCGGGATGTGCGTGCACAGCACGTCGACCTCGCCGACCGCCTCGATCTTCGCCGCGTACTCCTCGTCACCGATCTCGTACGGCGTCCGCATGGGGGTGCGCAACCCACCGCCGACGAACCCGAAGGTCCAGCCGCCGATCTCCACCCGCTGGCCGTCCAGCACGGTGGTGCCGGGATGGGCGTACTCCTTCCACAGCGGCGGCATGTCGACATTGCCGTAGGTGGCGTACGTCGGGGTCGGGAACGCGGCGAACAGCTCGGCGTACTGCTTGCGCACCGCCTTCTCGATGGCCGCGGCCCGGTCGGTGCCGATGCCGCCCCACAGCCGGGCGCCGAACTCCCGGGCCTCCTCGAAGCGCCGGGCGGTGCGCAGCTCGACGATGCGGTCGGCGTTCTCCTTGCCGAACAGGTCCGGGAAGATGCCGCGCGAGTGGTCGGCGTAGTCGAGGAAGAGCACGAGGTCGCCCAGGCAGATCAGGGCGTCGGCGCCCTCCCCGGCCCGGGCCAGGTCCCGGGCGTTGCCGTGCACGTCGCTGACCACGTGGACGCGGGTCCTTCGGTCGCCGGAGGGTGTGGGTGCCATGGTGATCAAGGGTAGGCGTGTGCGGTCTGCGTGAACAGTGTCGGTCCCGCCTGCGGTTACTCGCCGGTCGGTTCGCCCGTGGACTACTGTGCGCGAAGGAACGCCAACATGTGTGACGCAGCGAACATCTCACCGGGAACCCCTGTCGTGAACGCCATACCGGCGGGTAACGTCCGGGCAGTCCAGTCGTGCTCTGGATTTCAACAGCTGAATTCCCGAGCACCTGCCCGAGCCTTGGACCGCACCGTCGCATCACACAGTGTCGTGGCGCCGGCGCCCTATGAGGAGCAGCAGTCTTGCGCGAGTTCAGCCTTCCGGCTTTGTACGAGGTCCCTGCGGACGGCAACCTGACCGACATCGTCCGCAGAAACGCCGCGCAGCATCCCGACGTCGCCGTCATCGCCCGCAAGGTGGGCGGTGTCTGGCAGGACGTGACGGCCGCCGCCTTCCTCGCCGAGGTGCACACCGCCGCCAAGGGCCTCATCGCCTCCGGCGTCCAGCCCGGTGACCGGGTGGGCCTGATGTCCCGCACCCGGTACGAGTGGACCCTGCTCGACTTCGCGATCTGGAGCGCGGGCGCGGTCACCGTGCCGGTGTACGAGACCAGCTCGCCGGAGCAGGTGCAGTGGATCCTGTCCGACTCGGGCGCCACCGCCTGCATCGTGGAGCTGGCGGGCCACGCGGCTGCCGTGGAGTCGGTGCGCGAGTCGCTGCCCGCCCTCAAGCACGTCTGGCAGATCGAGGCCGGCGGTGTGGAGGAGCTCGGGCGGCTCGGGCAGGACGTGTCGGACCAGACGGTCGAGGAGCGCGGCTCGCTCGCCAAGGCCGACGACCCGGCGACCATCGTGTACACGAGCGGTACCACCGGCCGCCCCAAGGGCTGTGTGCTCACCCACCGCAGCTTCTTCGCCGAGTGCGGCAACATCGTGGAGCGCCTGCGCCCCCTGTTCCGTACCGGCGAGTGCTCGGTCCTGCTCTTCCTGCCGCTGGCGCACGTCTTCGGCCGCCTGGTGCAGATCGCCCCGATGATGGCGCCGATCAAGCTGGGCTGCGTCCCGGACATCAAGAACCTCACCGACGAGCTGGCCGCGTTCCGGCCGACGCTGGTCCTCGGCGTCCCGCGCGTCTTCGAGAAGGTCTACAACTCGGCGCGCGCCAAGGCGCAGGCGGACGGCAAGGGCGCGATCTTCGACAAGGCGGCGGACACCGCGATCGCCTACAGCAAGGCGCTGGACAGCGCCTCCGGCCCGGCGTTCGGCCTGAAGGTCAAGCACAAGGTCTTCGACAGGCTGGTCTACAGCAAGCTGCGCGCGGTCCTGGGCGGCCGGGGCGAGTACGCCATCTCGGGCGGCGCCCCGCTGGGCGAGCGGCTCGGCCACTTCTTCCGGGGCATCGGCTTCACGGTGCTGGAGGGCTACGGCCTGACCGAGTCCTGCGCGGCGACCGCGTTCAACCCCTGGGACCGGCAGAAGATCGGCACGGTCGGGCAGCCGCTGCCCGGCTCGGTGGTGCGGATAGCGGACGACGGCGAGGTGCTGCTGCACGGTGAGCACCTGTTCAAGGAGTACTGGAACAACCCGGGCGCGACGGCGGAGGCGCTGGCCGACGGCTGGTTCCACACCGGTGACATCGGCACCCTGGACGAGGACGGCTACCTCAGGATCACCGGCCGCAAGAAGGAGATCATCGTCACGGCGGGCGGCAAGAACGTGGCCCCGGCGGTGATCGAGGACCGGATCCGGGCGCACGCGCTGGTCGCGGAGTGCATGGTGGTGGGCGACGGGCGGCCGTTCGTGGGCGCGCTGGTCACCATCGACGAGGAGTTCCTGGGCCGTTGGGCGGCCGAGCACGGCAAGCCGGCGGGTGCCACCGCGGCGTCGCTGAAGGACGACCCGGATCTGATCGCGGCGATCCAGGAGGCGGTCGACGACGGCAACGCCGCGGTGTCGAAGGCGGAATCGGTGCGGAAGTTCCGCATTCTGTCCTCCCAGTTCTCGGAGGAGTCGGGCCACCTCACCCCGTCGCTGAAGCTCAAGCGGAACGTGGTGGCGAAGGACTACGCGAACGAGATCGAGGCGATCTACGCGAAGTAGCACGCCTCCTGACGGAGTGTCATGGCGCGGTGTCCTCGGCGAGGACCCGCGCCATCGTGCGTTCGGCGAGCGCGGTGATGGTGACGAAGGGGTTCACGCCGATGTTGCCGGGCACGAGCGAGCCGTCGGTGACGTAGAGCCGGTCGTACCCCTTCACCCGGCCGTAGTCGTCGGTCGCCCTGCCGAGCACACAGCCGCCCAGCGGGTGGTAGGTGAAGTCGTCGGCGAAGACCTTGCTGGTGGAGCCGAACAGGTCGTAGCGGTAGATGGTCGCGTTGGCCAGGTTGATCCGGTCGAACAGCTTCCTGGCCATGCTCACGGAGACCGCGCTCTGGGCGGCCGTCCAGCCGAGTTTCACCGCGCCGGAGGCGGAGTCGTAGGTGAAGGAGGCCCGTTCGGGGTTCTTGGTGATCGCCAGGTAGAGGCTGATCCAGTGCTCGAACCCCATGGGCAGCGGGGCGATCTCGGCGAAGACGGGGTTGTCGGCGTTGGCCCAGTCGTCGATGCCCATGACGGGCATGGTCGCCTGGTCGGCGCCGACGGTGTCCCAGACGTGGTTGGCGCGGCCGAGCATGGTGTTGCCGTTGGTGCCCCAGCCCGCCCCCACGGCGGGGTTCAGGTCCGGCAGGGTGCCGGTGTCCCGGGCGCGGACGAGGAGTTCGGTCGTGCCGAGACTGCCGCCGCCGAGGAAGAGATACGTGCAGCCGTAGCTCTTGGTCCCGACGACCGTGCCGGTGGTGTCGATCCGGTCGGCGGTCAGGACGTACGTCCCGTCGGCCGCCCGGCTGATGGACCTCACCTTCTCCAGGGTGTGGATGGTGACGTTGCCGGTGCCGAGGGCGGCGGCCAGATAGCTCTTGTCGAGGCTGCGCTTGCCGTGGTTGTTGCCGTAGATGACCTCACCGGCGAGCGCGGACTTCGTGGCCGTGCCGGCGGCCTCCTGCTGCATGTAGCCGAAGTCGTAGACGTTCGGCACGAAGGTGGTCTTCAGGCCCGCGTTGCCGGCGGCCTTCCGGGAGGTGCGGGCGAACCGGTACCAGTCGGTGGACTCGAACCAGGCCGGGTCGATCGTGTTGACGCCGAGCATGGCGCGGGCGCGGGGGTAGTAGGTGCCGTACATCTCGTCGGCGTCCACGGTCGGGAACTGCTCGGCGAAGTACGACTTCAGGGGCGTGACCGCCATCCCGCCGTTGACGAGGGAGCCGCCGCCGACGCCCCGGCCGACGTAGACGGACATGGCGTCGTAGTGCACGCGGTCGAGCACTCCGGGGTAGGCGCCGATGTCCTTGTTGACCACGTCCAGCCAGAGGAACGTGGCGAGCGGGGCCTCGGTGCGGGTACGGAACCACATGGAGCGCTGGTCGGGGGCGGAGGTGGAACAGAACACCTTGCCGTCGCTGCCCGCGGTGTTCCACAGGCGGCCCATCTCCAGGACGAGGGTACGGATGCCGGCCTGGCCCAGGCGGAGGGCGGCGACCGCACCGCCGTAGCCGGAGCCGATGACGATCGCCGGGGCGTTCTCGACCGCGTCGGGCTGTGCCGCTCGGGCCGACTGGAGTCCTATGCGGGTGAAGCCGAGGGCGGCCGCGGTCTGCAGTGCGGCCATACCGAGTATGTGACGTCTTGTCAGTTGACGTCTCATCAGGTTTGCTGTCATGGGCGCAGCATGGGCGGATTTTCCGGTTCCGCCAAGGGCCCTGCCGGGAGACCTTTGAGGCCCGGTCTAGAGCAGGTCTTTGAGTTTCTCGGCGAGCAGGTCCCAGCGCCAGCGCTCCTCCACCCACTGGCGGCCCCTCTCGCCCATGCGGCGGCGCAGGCCGGGGTCGCCCAGCAGGGGCACGATGCGGTCGGCCGCCTCCTCGGGGGAGCCTCCCCTGACGACCCAGCCGGTCTCGCCGTCGAGTACGGCGTCCGGGGCGCCGCCCGAGTCGCCCGCCACCACCGGCAGGCCCGTCGCCGAGGCCTCCAGGTAGACGATGCCCAGGCCCTCCACGTCCAGGCCGGCGCGGCGGGTGCGGCAGGGCATGGCGAAGACGTCGCCGGCGCCGTAGTGGGCGGGGAGTTCGGACCAGGGGACGGAGCCGGTGAAGCGGACGGAGTCGCCGACGCCGGTCTCGGCGGCCATCCGCCGCAGATCCCGCTCGTACGGCCCGCCGCCCACGATCAGCAGGACGGTGTCCGGCTCGGCGGCGAGGATGCGGGGCATGGCCTGGATGAGGGTGTCCTGGCCCTTGCGCGGGACCAGCCGGGAGACACAGACCACGACCGGGCGGTCGGTGAGGCCGAGGCGGGCGCGGATCTCGTCGCCGCCGGAGCCGGGGTGGAAGGTCTTCTCGTCGACGCCGGGCGGCAGCTGGACCATGCGGCGCGCCGCCCCGGGCGTCAGCGCGGTGGCGATCCTGGACCGCGTGTACTCGCCCAGATAGGTCATCGTGTCCGTCGACTCCCCGATCCGGCGCAGCAGTTGGCGGGCTGCGGGCAGCTGCGCCCAGCCGGCCTCGTGGCCGTGGGTGGTGGCCACCAGTCGCTCGGCGCCCGCCCTGCGGAGTGCCGGGGCCATGAGGCCCAGCGGCGCCGCCGCCCCGAACCACACCGAGGTGCACCCGTGCTCGCGCAGCAGCCCGACCGCCCGCCGGGTCGCCCGCGGGGTCGGCAGCAGCATGGTCGTACGGTCGCGTACGACGGTGAAGGGCTGCTCGGCGTCGAAGGCGGCCGTGGCCTCGATACCCTCCCGGCTCCGCTTCCAGGTGGAGGCGTGCACGACCAGCCGGCCGGGGTCCAGGCGGAGGGCCATGTTGTGCAGGAAGGCCTGGATGCCGCCCGGCCGGGGCGGGAAGTCGTTGGTGACGATCAGGGTCTTGTGCATCGCCGCCGACCCTACCCAATCCGCCGTCCGGAGCCGCGTACGGCCGAGTCTGTGGCATGCACACGGACGCGCACGACATCATGGTGACCGACGCGAAACCGAACGGCAGGGGATCACGTGGAGACCAAAGGTGCCGGGCGGTCCCTGGCATGGCTGCTCGCGACCTGGGGCGTCACCCGTGTGGTGCTGCTGCTGTTCGTCTTCCAGGTGTATCTCTTCCCGGGCCCGGACGTCACCTCCGACGTCTCGGTGATCTACCGGGGCTGGTACGAGGTCCTGCACCAGGGAACGTTTCCGCTGGACGACGTGACCTGGCAGTACCCGCCGGCCGCCGCCCTCCCGGTGCTCGCCCCCGCCGCCCTGCCCTTCCTGTCGTACGCGCACGCCTTCTTCGTGCTGGCGTTCCTCGCCGACGTGCTCGTCCTCGCGCTGCTGCTGTATCGGTGCCGGCGCCCCGGCCGGTCTCCGCGCGGGGCCTGGGTGTGGGTCGCGGGCGTGCCGCTGCTCGGGCCGACGGCGTACGCCCGCTACGACGTGATGGTGACCGCGGTGGCCGTGGCGGCGCTGGTCGCCGGGGCCCGGCATCCGCGGGTGATGGGCGCGCTCACCGCGTTCGGGGCGCTGCTGAAGGTGTGGCCGGCGCTGCTGCTGGCCGGTGCCGTGCGGGCGCGGGCGTGGTGGTCGGCGGCGGTGACCGCGGCGGGGCTCGCGGCGCTGTTCTCGGTGTCCATGCCGGGCGCCTTCACCTTCCTGACCTTCCAGCGGGAGCGGGGCACCGAGGTGGAGTCGCTGGGCGCCCTGGTCTTCCATGTGGCCCGGCACTTCGGCTGGCAGGGGCAGGTGCTGCTGAACTACGGGTCGATCGAGTTCCTCGGCCCGTACGTGGACCAGGTCAGCGCGGCGGCGCTGGCGCTGACCGGGGCCGTGTTCGGCTGGCTGCTGCTGTGGCGGCTGCGTGCGGCGCGCAGGGCGCCGCACACGCTCGCGGAGGCGGCCTTCACCGCGGTCCTGCTGTTCACGGTGACCAGCCGGGTGATCAGCCCGCAGTACCTGGTGTGGCTGATCGGCCTGGCCGCGGTCTGTGTGTCGTACCGGGCGAGCCGGATGGGGGCGCCCGCGCTGATGGTGGTGGCCGCGTCCTTCGCGACGGTCCTGGAGTTCCCGCTCGGCTTCTCGCACGTCGTGGTCAGCGACCGGTACGGCGTTCTGCTGCTGGCGGTGCGCAACGGCCTGCTGGTCGCGGCCTCGGTCACGGCGGCCCGCCGGCTGTGGCGCTCGACCGTGCCACCGGCCCCCGCCGCACCCCTGCCGCCACAGCCGTCCCGGCCACGGCAGACGCCGGTCTCCCCCTGACCTGACGGCCCCACGCCGAGGACAGGACGACCGGCCCAGAACACCCGAGAGGCCACACAGCCCCGCCCTGCTCCCGGCTCACCCCGTGCGGGCCAGGGGCTGCCCCGCTTTCCCGTGGTGGTCGGCACGTCGGCGCAGGGCTGTCACGGCCGCGCACTGCACGGCCATCGAGAGCGCCAGGGCCAGGCTGACGCCGGGCAGGCCAAGGCCGCCGAGGGCGTGAGCCAGGGGCAGCTGGACGGCCGTGCCGAGCAGGGTGATCCGGAGCAGGGCGGGTGCTCCGCCGCTGCCCTCGAAGACCCCGCCGAGGGCGATGAAGCAGGCCATCAGCAGCAGGTACGGGCCGATGCAGCGCAGGAACAGCGCGCCCTGGCGGGCGACTTCGGGTCCGGCGCCGAAGGCGGCCATGATCCAGGAGGCCGTAGCGGCGAACACCATGGCTGCGGTCAGGCCCAGGGCGCCGGAGACCAGGACCGCCTGCCGGCCGATGTCCCGCCGCGCGTCCGCGCCCGCGCCCCGGGTGTGCGCGGTGTGGATCGCGGCGGCCTGCCGTACCGCGTAGAAGGCCATGGTGGCCACGTACATGACCTTGTAGGCGATGGCGTAGGCGGCCACCGCCGTCACACCGAGCCGGGCCACGATCGCCACCAGGACCAGGGATCCGCTCTGGCGCACGGTGAAGTCGGCGGACATCGGCAGGCCGGTGGTGAGCGTGCGGCGCAGGGCGGCGGCGACCGGCTCGGCGGGCGGGGCCGTGGCGGCCGTCCGCAGCAGGGCGTTGCGGCGCAGGGCGCGCAGGCCCGCCGCGAGGGCCGCGCCGCGGCACAGCACGGTGGAGGCGGCGGCGCCCCGGACGCCGTAGAGGTGGATCAGGACGGGGTCGCACAGCAGGATCAGGGCGTTGGCGAGGAGGGCGAGGCGCATCGGTGTGCGGGTGTCGCCGGTGCCCTTGAGGATGCCGTCGACGAGTTGTTGGGCGAAGAAGACGGTCATGCCCGGCAGGGAGATCGCGAAGTAGGCGGTGGCCAGGCGCAGGGCCGTGCTGTCGTCGCCGCCGAGGACCAGCGCGGCCAGCGGCCCGCGCAGCAGCAGGCCGCCAGCCGCGACCACCGGTGTCACCAGCGCGCACAGGGCCCCACCGCCCCGCACGGCGGCTCGTACGGCGGCCGGGTCGCGGGCTCCTCGGGCGTGCGCCACCAGCACGGTCGTACCGGAGGCGAAGACCAGCGCGACGCCGAGCAGCACGTTCTCGGCGTTGGTGGCGACGGCCACCGCGGCGACCGCGGCTCCGCCGAGCCGGGAGACCCAGACGGTGTTGATGATCCCGGAGGCGACCGAGGCGAGCAGGGAGAGGTAGACGGGGTGGGCGAGGGCTATGAGCTGCTTGCGGTGGGCGTTCACAGTCGGATTCCCTCATCTCCTCGAATCGAGCTACCTCGTTTAGAGGTAGCTCGATAAGAGGTAGCATGGCGTGCGAGGCCGCTGCAAGGAGGAGAAGGAGGAGACCGCGTGCTGGAATTGTCGATCCTGGGGTTCCTCGCCGAGGAACCGCTGCACGGTTACGAGCTGAAGGAGCGCATCAAGGCGCTGAGCGGTCATGTCCGCCCGGTCAGCGACGGCGCGCTGTATCCGGCCATCAACCGGCTCGTCGCCGCCGGACTGCTCGACCAGCGCACCGAGGACGGCGCGAGCGCCGCCCCGCGCCGGGTGCTGTCCCTGACGGACCGGGGCCGCGAGGAACTGCTCGCGCGGCTGCGCGCCCCCAAGCAGGCGGAGATCACCGACCAGGTCCGCTTCAACACGCTCCTGGCCTTCCTGCGGCACCTCGACGCCCCCGGCGAGCAGGCCGCGGTGCTGCGCCGCCGGCTGGACTTCCTCGAGACCCCGGCGAGCTTCTTCTACCGGCAGGGCGAGGCCGTGCGCGCGGAGGAGGCCGGTGACCTGTTCCGCGAGGGCATGCTGCGGGTCGCCCGGGCCACCGGGAAGGCGGAGCGGGCCTGGCTGCGCGAGGCCATCGAGACGCTCGAAGGGGCCGGCTGACCCGCCGGGCAGGGAAACCGGCCGTCACTCGGTCCGGATCAGCTGCTCCCGCACATAGGACCGCCACTGCCCGGTGAACTCCCCCGGTGTGGTCCCCAGCACCGTCTTCAGCGCGTCCTCGACCGCGCCCGCCCGCTTCTGATGGGCGCCGACGGCGCGGTAGAAGGCGCCGAGCCGGGCCTCGCCCCAGCGGTCGGCGATCATCCGGCAGGCCAGCCAGCCGCCCTCGTAGGCCCGGGCGAGCTCGGCCGGGTCGCTGGTGAAGCCGAAGTCCCCGTCGGTGGGCAGCTCGGTGGGCGGGTGGCCGTCCTGGACGGCGCGGGTGAGTTCCGGAGCGGCCTCGGTGGGGGTGCGGCCGGTGCCGAGGTAGCCGATCCAGTCCGCGTACCCCTCGGAGAGCCACAGCGGGGTCGCGGCGGTGGTGTGCGCACGGGTGGCCACATGGGTGGTCTCGTGGGTGAGCACCACCTGCTTGCCGAGGTCGCCGAGAATGGCGTACGCCTCCGGGTTGACGACCACCCGGTCCGCGGGCGCCTGGCCCGAACCGCCCGCCTCGCCGGTGGTCACGGCGGCGATCCCCCGGTAGTTCGCGGCGGGCGAGCCGAGCAGTCCCCCCATGCCCTGGAGGGACCGCGGGACGAGGACGACGACATGGCGGGCCCAGTCGGCGCCCCAGACCCGGGAGACGGCCGGCACGGCACGGTCGGCCAGCGTGGCGTATCCGCGCAGCTGGGCGGCGGTCCGGCCGGTGCCCAGCACCAGGCTGTGCGCACCCTTGACGGCGGTCACCGGGCCCTGGTCCCACAGCTGCTGCCCGGTGTCCTTGGCGGGTCTGTCGGCGGTGACGTACCACTTGCCGTCAGCGGTGCGCCCGAGGGTGAGGGTGCGGAGGGCGTCGACCGGGGCGCTGTCGTACCCGGCGACGCGGTAGCTGAGGTCGGCGTCGGCGGTGGCGCCGGCGGAGGTGCGGTGCACGGCGGTGACCCGGTAGGCCCAGGAGGCCAGCGGCAGGGCGCGCAGCCGGGTGTACTCCGTGCGGGTGCCCGTCGTCCCGTACGCCGTCTCGTCGTGGCCGAGGAGCGCGGCCGAGCGCCGGTCGAGCAGGTGCTGCACCTCGGTGCGGGCGGAGTCGCCCGGCGTGCCGCCGCAGCCGGACAGGGGCAGCAGCAGCCCGAGCCCCACGACCCCGATGCTCCACGCCCGCCTGCGACCAGCCACTTCCCGATCGTAACGGCGAGCGCCGCGTTCAGGGCCGGGTGACCGAGGTGACAGGCATCATCCCGACCGGGTCGTAGCGCACCGCCGCACCCGGATAGGGCGCGTGGATGACCTGGCCGTTGCCGGCGTACATCCCCACATGGCTGGCGTCGGAGCGGTAGATGACCAGGTCGCCGGGGCGGGCCTGGGAGAGCGGGATCTGCCGGCCGGCGAAGCGCTGCTCCTGCGAGGTGCGCGGCAGCTGGACGCCGGCGTGCGCGTACGACCACTGCATCAGGCCCGAACAGTCGAAGCCGGAGGGGCCGCTGGCGCCCCACACATACGGCCGGCCGAGGGCGGAACGGGCGGCGGCCACCGCGGCGGCGGCGCGGGCGTCGGGGGCGTCGGGGGCGTCGGCGGCCTGGGGGGCGAGGACGCCCGTCAGGCCGGACAGGTCGGGCAGGACGAGGCGGCCGGAGCCGTCGTCGCGCGAGGCCCGGCCGAAGGCGACGCGTTCGGCGGGCGGGAGTGTGTCGAGCAGCTGCCGGGCCCTGGCGAGCTTCTGCACCACGGTCTGCTTGTGCACGGTCACGGCCTTGCGGCTGGTCTCCAGCTCGGCGAGCTTCCCGGCCGCCTCCGTGCGCTCCTGGGCCAGGTCCCGCATCGCCGACTGCAACTCCCGTAGCTGCCCGGCCTGTTGGGCGGTGATGCGGTCGAGAGTGGAGGCCTTGTCGAGATAGTCGTCGGGGTCGTCGGAGAAGAGCAGCGCGACGGCCGGGTCGAGGGCGCCCGCGCGGTACTGGGCGCCGGCCAGCGAACCCAGCCGCTCGCGCAGGGTGTTGATGTGCTGCTGCTGCCGGGCGATGAGGTCCTGGGCCTCGCGCACCTCGCGGCGCAGCGTGCTCTCCCGCTCCTGGGCCTTGTCGTAGGCCTGGGTCGCCTGCTCGGCCTCCTGGTAGAGCCGGTCCACCTCGGCCCGGCCGTCGGCGTGCGGTGCGGCCTGTGCGGGTACGGCGCCGAGCGCGGCGGTCGCGGCCGACAGCACGCACAGGGCGACGGCGCCCCGGTCGAATCCGGAGGAGGCAAAGCGACGATGAGACCCCACGGCAGTCCTTCTGCTGGCGGACAGAGACTGCTTCCCCGGCGCCTGGGGACGGGGAGGCCCCGGCGCCGGGGAAACGCGGCAGACAGTAGCCGTGCGGAAGGGGCCGGACCAACGGCCGTGGCGGCAACATACGGTGACGCCCCGCCGCTGACGCAGGTCACCGGCGGGGCGTGGAGTCATTTCCGGTCCACGGGATTCGCCCGTTCGGGCGCCCCCGGGCGAGCGTTTCCGGCGGGATCCCGGGGTATCAGACCGTTTCGCGAAGGTGTCAGACCCGGACGCCGAACTGGAACGGCATGTCGGACATCGACTCGTAGCGGACCACGGCGCCGGTGTGCGGGGCGTGCAGCACCTGGCCGTTGCCGGCGTACAGGCCGACGTGGTGGATGTCGCCGTAGAAGAACACCAGGTCGCCGACCTGCAGGTCGTTGACCGAGCTGATCCGGGTCCCTATGGTCGCCTGCTCCTGGGAGGTGCGCGGGATGGAGACGCCGGCCTGGGCATAGGCCCAGGAGGTCAGGCCCGAGCAGTCGTAGGAGGCGGTGCCGGTGGCGCCGTAGACATACGGCTTGCCGATCTGCGACTGGGCGGCGGCGAAGGCAGCCGCGGCACGGCCGGAGGCGGGCGGCGTGTTGCCGAGGTCGACTCGCTGGCTGGAGGAGCGGTCGGCGCGCTGCTGCTCGGCGGCCAGCTGCTGCTTCTCCTTGGCGGTCAGGGAGTTGAGCAGCTTCTGCGCGTCGGCGAGCTTGCCCTGGACGTCCTTCTTGTTCTGCGCGAGCTGGGCGCGCGTGTCGGAGAGGTCCTTGAGCTTCTGGGTGGCCTCGGCGCGCTCCTGAGACAGTTCGCGCTGTTTGTCCTGAATCTTCTTCAGCGCGTCGACCTGCTGGGCGCTCAGCTGGTCGAGCGTGGAGGCCTTGTCGAGGAAGTCGTTCGGGTTGGAGGACAGGAACAGCTGGACCGAAGGGTCGATGCCACCGGAGCGGTACTGCGAGGTGGCCAGCGAACCAAGGCTGTCGCGCAGCTTGTTGAGGTCCTGCTGACCCCGCGCGACGTTGTCCTGGATGGTGGAGATTTCCTTCTGCAGCTTCTGCTGCTTCGCCTGGGCCCCGTCGTACTTCTCGGTGGCCTGCTCCGCCTGCTGATAGAGCTCGTCGACCTTGGCCTTGACCTGGTCCTTGCTGAGCTTCTGGCTCGGCGCGGCGTTGGCGGCGTTCGCGCTCAGCACGACGGCTGCGGCAGCTGCGGTGGTCAGCACGGTCACGCGGGCGCGACTCTGCTGCTTGGGTCGACGGTGGGACGCCACGGAGGACGAACTCCTTCTTGTGAGTGAGTGAGGAATCACCCGTTCGGAGGTTCGAGCCCAGACCCTAGTGACCCAGCTGTGATCATTCAAATCCTCACACTAAAAAATCCCATCACACAATGCATTCTTTGCTCACAACCCACATGCTGTAACGTGCGATTGACGCTACGTTGCGTGACGATACGGCCAATTCGGGCATTGCGCGTGCCCGTTGGACCTTCAGGACAGTCGCTTGAGAAGCACCGCAGAGGCGACGGGACGGGCACCCGCCTTGGCGACGCCGTCGGCCACCTCACGGTCGGTGGAGGCGACGATGACCGGACGGCCCGGCGGCTCCGCGCGCACGAGCTGCCGGATCAGCTCGTCGGCCGTGACGCCCGGCTTCGAGAACAGCACCCTGACCCCGCGCGGCGGGGCGAGCAGCACCGGGGCGGCCAGTTCGGCGCCGTCGAAGACACAGGTCACCTCGGCGCCGGTCTGCGCGGCGAGCGCGGAGAGCTGGCCGAGGAGCCTGAGCCGCTGCTTCTCCAGCGGCATCTGCGGATAGCCGGTCTTGGTGACGTTGTAGCCGTCGACGACCAGATGGGCCTGCGGCAGCGCCAGCAACTGGTCGAGGATGGCCGGGTCGTTCTCCGACAGGGCGCGCGCCGCGATGTCCTTCGGTGTCATTCGTCCCGGTTCGACCGCGTCCACGGTCTCGGCTGGCCGAACGGACACGGGCGGCAGTGCGAGTTCGCGCCTGAGGCCCTGGGTCGACTCCAGCAGGGTGTCGAGCAGCAGCCGTACCCGCATGTCCTCCACGCTGCGGCCCTCACGGGCGGCGCGGCGGGTGGCCTCCAGCGCGGCCTCGGCCTCGCCGAGGCGGGCCTTGAGCCGGCGGGCCTCGCTCTCGCCGGCCGACACCTGCCGGTGCGCCTCGGCGCGTACGGCGTCCATCTCGGCCTGGGCCTTGCGCAGGGCCGCCTCGCCCCGCTTGACGTCGCTGAGGGCGGCACGGAGCTTGCGGTGCAGGGATTCGGTTTCCTTCTTCGCCGACTCCAGCTCCGTACGCAGCCGTTCGGTCTCGGCCCGGGTGAGCTCGCGGGCCTGGGCCAGCTCGGCACGCAGCCGCTCCAGCTCGGCCCGGCTCTCCTCGTCTGCGCGCTCGGCGTCCGCGCGCTGGACCTCCTCGCCGGCCGCCGTGACCAGCTTCACCCAGCCTGCCGGGCGCAGTACGTAGGCCGCGGCCGCCACGTCGAGCGGGTCCGCGGCCGGGAGCGGCGAGCCGGAGTCGAGGGCGCCGGCGAGTTCCGGCTGCGCCTCTCTGAACTTCTCCCCGATCCGCTGCCGGAACAGCGCGTCGGTCTCCAGCGCCGCCGCCATCGCGTTCCCGGCGAACTTCGCCCGGCGATTGGGGGCGAACCGGGCGTACTGCCTGAGCTGGGCGGGCAGTTCCGCCACGGTCAGGCTGCCGAAGCCGTCCGATGCGATCTGGACGACCCGGCGGCGCACCCCGTCGGGCAGCGGACGGTCAAGCACCTCAGCGGTGCCGTCGCCCGGCCCCCCGCCTGCGGTCTCCGCCATCCGTCACACCCCACTACTTCAACTTCTTCGGGGCCGCTCCGCTCAGGAGCCGGCACCCGGCCTGTCCACGAGTTCCACCTGATCCACCGCGTTGCACCAGCGGCACCGCACCGACTCGATGGTCTCACTGACCACCTCGCGCTCCTCCACGGTCGGCTCGCCGGCCAGATCGAGGTGGACGTACTCGACGACCTTCGAGGAACGCGTCACGTCGAACCGGGTGAGGTTGCCGCACAGGGTGCAGCGCCATCGGGTGGTGGCGGTCGGCAGGGGAACCGTCATCGTGGCTGTCCGCTTCCTTCTCGTAGTCGCTCACCGCGCCGTCGGCGGACGGGTGTGGCCGTAACCCTACGGCCTGGCGGCGACTCGCCGCTGGCCCCTCCGAGGCGGCGAGGCGGTCTGTCAGCTTGCGTCCCGTTACGTCATGCTCTGTATTCATGATCAGCGAGTGGAGCACGGCGGTCGGCAGGGCCTTCAGGGCGGTCCGGAGCGCATCGGCACCCATGACGTACGGCCTCATCGCCCTGTGCTGCCTGCTCTTCGTCCTGGGCCCGGCCTCGGGGCTCACACCGGGGTACGGCTCCGGGGAGGGCCTGCTCGCCGCGCAGCGGGCGTACTTCCGGCGCTGGGGGGTGGTGCCGGCCGAGCTGTTCGCCAGGCCGGTGCGCGAGGCGCTGACCCCCGCCACGGCCCTGTTCGTGCACGGCAGCTGGGTGCATCTGCTCGGCAACATGCTCTTCCTCTTCGTCTTCGGGGCGATGACCGAGGAACGGATGGGCCGGGTCGAGTTCACCCTCTTCTACCTCGGCTGCGGCTGTCTCGCCCTGCTGGGCTACGCGGCCGCCAACGCCGCCTCCGAGCAGTCGCTGGTGGGCGCGTCCGGGGCGATCTCGGCGGTCCTCGGAGCATTCCTCTACCTGTTCCCCCGGGCCCGTGTGACCAGTCTTCTGCCGTTTCTGTTCTTCCTGCCACTGCGGTTCCCCGCGTGGGTCGTGCTGCCGTTCTGGGCGGCACTGCAGTGGGCGGCGGCGGAGCAGAGCTCGGGCGGCCCCGGGGTGGCGTATCTGGCCCACCTCGTCGGCTTCGGCCTGGGCTTCGGCTACGCGTGGGCCCGGTACGGCCGTACGACTAGAGTGAAGTGCGCCCCAGCTCCGGCACCCGAGGGAGAGAACCAGCCGTGATCACCGCGATCGTCCTCATCAAGACCAGCGTGGACCGGATCCCCGAGATCGCGGGGCAGATCGCCGCGCTGGAGAGCGTGAGCGAGGTCTTCTCGGTCACCGGAACCTACGACCTGATCGCCATGGTCCGGGTCCGGCAGCACGAGGACCTGGCCGATGTCATCCCCGGCCGGATCAGCAAGATCCCCGGCGTGGAGGCCACCGACACGCACGTCGCGTTCCGCACCTACTCCCAGCACGACCTGGAAGCGGCGTTCTCGATCGGCCTGGACAACTAGGGGCTGCGCCGCTCAGGCGTGTATCGCCTTCTCGTCTGCCGGGTGCGGTACGCCGGCGGGCGCGGGTTCGTTGTGGCTTGTCGCGCAGTTCCCCGCGCCCCTTTGGGGCGCTACCCCTGGCGTCGGCTTCACACCGCAGGTACGCAGCGGCCGTCCTCTGTGCGGTACGTCCACTCGGCACCCTCGGTGACCAGTTCCTTCACCGCCGTGACGAAGCGGTCGACATGCTCGTCGGGGGTGCCCGCGCCGAAGCTCACGCGGATGGCGTTGAGGGACCTCTCGCCCGGGGCGGCCTCGGGGGCTCCGCATTCCCCCTGGGCCTGGGGGTCGGTGCCGAGGAGGGTGCGGACCAGGGGGTGGGCGCAGAAGAGGCCGTCGCGGACGCCGATGCCGTACTCGGCGGAGAGCGCGGCGGCGAAGTGGGAGCTGTTCCAGCCCTCGACGACGAAGGAGATGACTCCGACGCGCGGGGCCTCGTCGCCGAAGAGGGAGAGGATCTTCACCTCGGGGACCTCCGCCAGGCCCTCGCGGACCCTGGCGATCAGGTGCTGCTCACGGGCCACCAGGGTGTCCCAGCCGGCCTCGGTGAGGGCCTTGCATGCGGACGCGATGGAGTAGGCGCCGATCACATTGGGCGACCCCGCCTCGTGCCGCGCGGCGCTCTCGTGCCACTCCACGTCCACACCGCCGTCCTGACGCCGGGTCACCTTGCGGCTGGCGCCGCCGCCCGCGAGGTACGGCTCGGCCGCGCGCAGCCAGTCGGCGCGGCCGGCCAGGACACCGGAGCCGAAGGGGGCGTACAGCTTGTGGCCCGAGAAGGCGACCCAGTCGACGTCCAGGTCACGGACGGACACCGGGTGGTGGGGAGCCAGCTGGGCGGCGTCCAGGACGATCCGGGCGCCGTGCGCGTGGGCGGCTGCCGCCAGCTCCCGTACGGGCCACAGCTCGCCGGTGACGTTGGAGGCACCGGTCACGCAGACGAGGGCCGGGCCGTACGGGTCGCGGTCGGCGAGGGCCCGCTCCAGGGCCGTGACGGCCTGCTGCGGGGTGCGCGGGGCGTTCAGGTAGGTGACACGGGCGCCCTGCCAGGGCAGCAGGGAGGCGTGGTGCTCGGTCTCGAAGACGAAGACCTGGCAGCCGGCCGGGAGGGCACGGGCCAGGAGGTTCAGCGAGTCCGTGGTGGAGCGGGTGAAGACCACCTGGTCGTCGGCGCGGCAGTCCAGGAACTCGGCGACCGTCTGGCGGGCGTTCTCGAACAGGTCGGTGGAGAGCTGGGAGAGGTAGCCGGCGCCGCGGTGGACACTGCCGTAGTACGGCGCGTAGGCGGCCACGTCGTCCCAGACGCGCTGCAGGGCGGGGGCGCTGGCCGCGTAGTCGAGGGCCGCGTAGGTGACCTCGCCGCCGGTGACGAGCGGGACGGTGACATCCCGGCCCAGAACGGGCAGGGGGGCACAAACGGACTGGTCGGCGGCAGCGGTGAAGACGGACATGGGGAACTCCCGTGAGAACGTACGCCGAAGACGACGTACGGAAAGAAGAGAAAAAGGGGGATGCGGAGGCGGGGCTCTGCGGCCCTATCGCATTCGCTTGCTCACGGAAGGCTCCCTCGATGACCAGGACCCCTGGTCCCGCGCTCTCAGCAGCGCGCGAGGGGTCCGCGCTTGCCGTAGACCTCGCTGCCTACGGCCTGGTCCTCACCCGGGGCACCCCGCCACGGACGGAGGGTTGCCGGACAGTCGGCCGGGGCCTCATGACTGTCACTCATGACCTGGTACAGGAACGTACGCGAAATGATCGTCGTCCCGCAACCCGTGTCCGGATCGCGGGACGACCGTCGGTGACCGCTAGGCGTTGCTCGCGGCCACCCAGCGCTCCAGTGTCCGCTTCGCCGCCCCCGAGTCGATGGACTCGGCGGCCCTGGCCATGCCGGCGCGGAGCTGGTCGGCGAGCGGGGCGTCCGTCGGGTCCAGGGCCACGAGGGCCGCCGCGGAGTTCAGCAGCACCGCGTCCCGTACCGGGCCCCGCTCGCCGTCCAGCAGGCGACGGGCGACCTCGGCGTTGTGCGACGGGTCGCCGCCGCGCAGCGCCTCCACGGGGACGAGGTCGATGCCGACGTCCCGCGGGTCGAAGGTCTCCTCGGTGACCTTGCCGTCCCGCACGACCCAGACGTGGGACGTGGACGTCGTGGTCAGCTCGTCCAGCCCGTCGTCGCCGCGGAAGACCAGCGAGGAGTTGCCGCGCTCCGCGAGCACGCCCGCGACGATCGGCGCCTCGCGGACGACGGCCACGCCGACCGCCTGGGCCCGCACCTTCGCCGGGTTGGTCAGCGGACCGAGCAGGTTGAACACCGTCCGGATGCCCAACTGACCACGCGCGGCGCCCACATGACGCAGCGCGGGGTGGAACTTGACCGCGAAGCAGAAGGTGATGCCGGCCTCCTCCGCGACCTCGGCCACCCGTCGGGGCGTGAGGTCGAGGTTGACGCCCAGCTTCTCCAGGACGTCGGAGGACCCGGAGGCGGAGGACGCGGCGCGGTTGCCGTGCTTGACGACCTTCGCGCCCGTACCGGCGACGACCAGTGACGACATGGTCGAGATGTTCACCGTCCTGGCCCCGTCGCCGCCCGTACCGACGATGTCGACGGTACGGCCGGGCACCTCGATCACGTTCGCGTGCTCGTACATGGTGCGGACCAGACCGGTGATCTCCTGCACCGTCTGTCCCTTGGCCCGCAGCGCCACCGCGAACCCGGCGATCTGCGCGTCGGTCGCCTCGCCGCGCATGATCCGGTCCATCGCCCACGCGGTGTCGTCGGCGGACAGGTTCCGGCCGTCCAGCAGGCCGTTCAGCAGGGCGGGCCAGGAGCGGCCCGCCGCGGTGTCGCCTCCAGCGGGGGTCACAGCGCTCATAGCCGCTCCTGTGTGTCGTAGAAGAAACCGTGTGATCCCACCCTATCCAGCCCGGGACACGGCGAAGGGCCCCGTCCGTAACCCGGACGGGGCCCTTCGGCGTGGTGTGGCGACGCCTGGATCAGTGGTGGCCGTGGCCGCTCGTGATCTCCTTGTACTCGTCGACGGTCGGCTTCGGGATCTGGTTGTCCTCGCCGTAGTAGGCGCTGGACAGCTTCACCCGGAGCTTCTCCGAGGCCGGCACCTTGCGCTCGACACCGTTCTCGTCGACCGTCGGGCCGATCTCGGCCGGCTCGTACTGGTGGTGAGCCGTGAGGGTGTGCAGCTGCTCCTGACTGAGCGGCTCGTGCACCTCGATGAACTCACCGTGCGGCAGGCGCTTGATGATGCCGGTCTCGCGACCGTGCAGCACCTTGTCGCGGTCGCGGCGCTGCAGCCCCAGGCAGATCCGCTTGGTGACGAGGAACGCGATGACCGGGCCGACGAAGAAGGCGATCCGGACGAACCAGGTCACGGCGTTGATCGACAGGTGGAAGTGGGTGGCCCACAGGTCGTTGCCACCGCCGACCAGCAGCGTCAGGTACACCGTCATCCAGGCGACACCGAGACCGGTGCGCGTCGGGGCGTTGCGCGGGCGGTCCAGGATGTGGTGCTCGCTCTTGTCCCCGGTGACCCAGGACTCGATGAACGGGTAGACCGCGATCGCCACGAGGACCAACGGGAAGATCATCAGCGGGATGAAGACGCCCAGGACGAGCGTGTGACCCCAGAGGTTGATCTCCCAGCCCGGCATGAAGCGGATCAGACCCTCGGAGAAGCCCATGTACCAGTCGGGCTGGGCGCCGGTGGACACCTGGTCCGGACGGTAGGGGCCCATGGCCCAGATCGGGTTGATCTGAGCGACCGCCGCGATGGCCGCGATGACACCGAAGACCAGGAAGAAGAAGCCTCCGGCCTTGGCCATGTAGACCGGCAGCAGCGGCATGCCGACGACGTTCTTCTCGCTCTTGCCGGGACCCGCGAACTGCGTGTGCTTGTGGTAGAAGACCAGGATCAGGTGGCCCACCATCAGCCCGAGCATGATGCCCGGCAGCAGCAGGATGTGGATCGAGTAGAACCGGGCGACGAAGTCGTGGCCGGGGAACTGACCGCCGAAGAGGAAGAACGACAGGTACGTGCCGACGATCGGCACGGACAGGATCGCGCCCTCCATGAAGCGGACACCGGTGCCGGAGAGCAGGTCGTCCGGGAGCGAGTAACCGGTGAAGCCGGTGAACATGCCGAGGACGAACAGCAGGAAGCCGAACAGCCAGTTGATCTCACGCGGCTTACGGAACGCGCCGGTGAAGAACACGCGCATCATGTGCACGAACATGCCGGCGAGGAAGATCAGCGCGGCCCAGTGGTGGATCTGCCGCATGAGCAGACCACCGCGCACGTCGAAGGAGATGTGCAGGGTCGAGCTGAACGCCTCGGACATCAGCTGTCCCTGGAGCGGGACATAGCTGCCGTGGTACTCCACCTCGTTCATCGACGGGTGGAAGAACAGCGTCAGATAGACACCCGTCAGGATGATGATGATGAAGCTGTACATGCACACTTCGCCCAACATGAACGACCAGTGGTCGGGGAAGATCTTGCGCATGTTGGCCTTGGCCAGGGAGTAGATCCCGAGCCGGCCGTCGGCCCAGTCGGCGACACGCTCGCCGGCCGGTGCCTTCCCGCGAGAGCGGGGCGTCTCGTTGGCTGCAGTACTCATCCGCGCTCCCAGAATGCAGGACCGACGGGCTCCTCGAAGTCGCCGAGCGCCTGGAGGTAACCCTCACTGTCCACACCGATGCGCAGCTGCGGCAGGGCGTGGCCGGCGGGGCCGAAGATCACTCGGGCGCCGTCGGAGAGGTCGAAGGTGGACTGGTGGCACGGGCACAGCACGTGGTGCGTCTGCTGCTCGTACAGCGAGATCGGGCAGCCGACGTGGGTGCAGATCTTCGAGAAGGCGACGATGCCCTCGTGCGACCAGTCGAGCTCGCGCTTGTCCTTGATGTTGTCCGGCTGCAGCCGGACGATCATCAGCGCGGCCTTGGCGATCTCCGTCTGGAAGTCCTCGCTCGTCTCCTCCAGCCCGTCGGGCTTGGCGAAGGTGAGGGAGCCGACGGCGACGTCCTCGGGGCGCAGCGGCAGGTTGGTGTTGGTGTTCACCAGACGCTTGCCCTTGGCCCACATCGTGTGCCGCAGCGAGGTGCCGGGCAGCGGACCGAGGTCACGCAGCAGCATGACGCCGGAGAGCGGCACCAGGGCCAGCGCGCCGAACATCGTGTTGCGGATCAGCTTGCGGCGGCCGAGCGCCGACTCGGCGGCACCCTGGCGGAAGTCCGCGTGGACCTTCGCGCGGACCTCGGGGGCGGCCTCGATCGGGTGACGCTCGTCGGCGACCTCGACGTCGGACATCAGGGTGCGGGCCCAGTGGACCGCGCCCGCGCCGATGCAGAACAGCGCCGCACCGAGGGTCAGACCCAGCGCGAAGTTCAGCGCGCTGATGTGACCGATCGGGAAGACGAAGATGCTCTTGTCGTGCGGGATCGTCACGTACGAGACGATGAAGCCGACGGTGGCCAGCATCGACACCGTGAACAGCAGGGCGACCGCGCGCTCGGACCGCCTGGCGGCCCGCTCGTCGATGTCCTGGATGCGGTGCTCGTGAGGCGGCAGCCCCGGGTCGGCGAACGGGTTCACCTCGTCCGCGACCCCTACCGCGCCGCGCGCGTGGTCCTGCTCAGCGGGCAGGTTCTCTTCTGGAATGTCTTGGCTACTCATGACTTCTTGGCCTTTGCGGTCCGAGCGGCGACCCAGACGGCGACGGCGATCAGCGCGCCGAGACCGAAGATCCAGGCGAACAGACCCTCACTGACCGGCCCGAGGCCGCCCAGCTCCAGACCGCCGGGGTTCGTCGTATCGCTGCTGTCGACCGCGTGCAGGTACGCGATGATGTCCTTCTTGTTCTTCGAGGACAGCGTGGTGTCGGGGAAGGACGGCATGTTCTGCGGGCCGGTCTGCATGGCCTCGTAGATGTGCTTCGGGTCGACACCCTCCAGCGTGGGCGCGAACTTGCCCTTGGTCAGGGCACCGCCCTTGCCGGTGAAGTTGTGGCACTGCGCGCAGTTGGTGCGGAACAGCTCGCCGCCCTTGGCGATGTCCGCGCCGCCCGGGCCGTACTGGTCCTTGGTGGGCACGCTCGGGCCGGCGCCCAGCGTGGCGATGTACGCGGCGAGCTGGTCGATCTGCGTCTGGTTGTAGACGACCTTCTTGCGCGGGACCTGGGCGCCCTGGGAGGTGGCGGCCGGCATACGGCCGGTGCCGACCTGGAAGTCGACGGCCGCGGCACCCACGCCGACCAGGCTCGGCCCGTCGGAGGAGCCCTGGCCACCGGTGCCGTGGCAGCTGGCGCAGCCGACCTCGTAGAGCTTCTTGCCCTCCTGGATGGTCAGGGACTGGGCGGAATCATCGGCCTGCGCCTTGCCCGCGGGTGCGAACGCGGCGTACAGCCCCCCAGTGGCCGCCAGCGCGAGGAGTAGGACGACGACCGCCGCCAGCGGATGGCGTCGTCGTGCGGAGAGCTTTTTCACGGATTACCCCGGTGTCAGGATCTTCTGCGTCGGTGGTTCTGGATGTGCGGGAGCCGGTCCCGGCTACTTGATCAGGTAGATCGTGGCGAAAAGGCCGATCCAGACCACATCGACGAAGTGCCAGTAGTAGGACACGACGATGGCGGCGGTCGCCTGCTCGTGGGTGAACCTCTTGGCCATGTAGGTGCGCCCGAGGACCAGCAGGAAGGCGATCAGACCGCCCGTCACGTGCAGGCCGTGGAAGCCGGTGGTCAGGTAGAACACCGAGCCGTACGGGTCGGAGGAGAGCGAGATGCCCTCGTCCCTCACCAGGCTCGTGTACTCGTAGATCTGACCGCCGATGAAGATCGCACCCATGATGAAGGTGAGGATGAACCACCCGCGGAGCTTCTTCACGTCCCCGCGCTCGGCCGCGAACACGCCGAGCTGGCAGGTGAGCGAGGAGAGCACCAGGATCGTGGTGTTCGTCGCGGAGAAGGGCACATTGAGCGCGTCGGCCATGTGCTTCCAGTGCGCCGGACCCGTCACCGATCGCAGGGTGAAGTACATCGCGAAGAGGGCCGCGAAGAACATCAGCTCGGAACTCAGCCAGATGATGGTTCCGACGCTGGTGAGGTTCGGCCGGTTGACCGACGGGTGCGCGTGCCCGGTTTCTACTGTCGTTGCTGTCGCCACGACCGACATTATGTCGGTCGCTTATCCCGCCCTCACTCCGGGGGGTGCCGTTCGGAGTGTTGCCACCCGCCGAACCGGTGTTGACGTGGTGTTCATGGGGACTTCCACGGGAGTAAGCTCCGCCCGAACGGCCTTGTCCGTCCCGTCCGTACGACGCTGACGTCCCGGAGGAACAATGCAGCCGACCGCCACGGTGCTGGTCTACAGCGACGACTCCAACACCCGCGAGCAAGTACGGCTGGCCGCCGGCCGCAGGCCCGCTCCCGACGTCCCCCTGGTCGAGTTCGTGGAGTGCGCGACACCCGAGGCGGTGCTGCGTGAGCTGGACAAGGGCGGGATCGATGTGTGCGTGCTGGACGGTGAGGCCGTGCCGATGGGGGGCATGGGGGTGTGCCGGCAGATCAAGGACGAGGTGTTCAACTGTCCGCCGGTGCTGCTGCTGATGGGGCGGCCGCAGGACGCGTGGCTGGCCACGTGGAGCCGGGCCGACGCTGCCGTGACTCTTCCGGTGGATCCTGTGGAGCTCTCCTCCGCGTTGGCTTCTCTGCTTCGTCAGAAGCGGCTGCTGAGCGCCTAGCGGGCAGGGGCGACTGGAGCCCCGCGCCCCTTTCGGGGCGCTCAAAGGGCCGCTGGCTGGAGTCTTACCGTGTCCGCCTCGGACGGGGCGTCGGGCTTGCCGTTGACGAGGGCGCTGCCCGTGCGCCACTTCTTCCAGTCGACGTTCCAGTCGCCGAAGCCATTGCCGAAGTCCTCCATCTGGTGGCCGTTGGAGTTGACGACCTTGACGAGGTCGCCCTGGTGGATGTTGTCGAAGAACCACGCGGCGTTGCCGTTGCTCATGCCCGTGCAGCCATGGCTGACGTTGGCGTAGCCCTGTGAGCCCACGGACCAGGGCGCGGCGTGCACGTACTCTCCGGACCAGGTCACCCGGGTGGCGTAGTAGACCGACAGGTCGTAGGAGTCGGAGCTGCTCGCGGAGATGCCGATCGTGGTGCCGCGCATGCGGACGACGTACGCCTTCTCCAGGACGACCTTGACGCCGTTGCGGGTTTCGTACCCGGGCCTGCCGGTGGTGACGGGGATCCGCTTGAGCGCCGCGCCGTTCTTGTAGAACGTCAGCTGGTGCGCCGCCGCGTCCGTGACGGCCTCGATCCGGTCACCCGTGGTGATCTTCAGCGGTTTCGACGGGCCGCCCCACAGCCGGTCGCTGATCCTGATGCCGTCCAGGTTGCTGTGCACCGTGATGGTGGCGTGGGCGGGCCAGTACTCCTGGGGCCGGTAGTGGAGTTCCTTGCCGCTCACCCAGTACCAGGAGCCCTGTACGGCCGGCGTGGAGTCCACGCGGAGGGCGCGTTCCACGACGGCGCGCTGCGCCTTGTCCTTGACCTCATGGTCGAGTTGGGCGGTGATGGGCTGCCCGACGCCGTACTGGCCCGATTTCGGCCCGAGGGTGACGGTCAGGCGCTTCTTGTCGGTGGGCCTGCTGGTGTCGAACGTGAGCACCTTGCGGCCGGGCGCGCCGTCGTCGTCCTCGGTGCTCACCGTGACCGTGTAGTGGGCGTTGGCGGCCAGCGGGGCGGTGCTGTGCCATCTGCTGCCGTCGGCGGCGAGTTCGCCCGCCACATAGCGCCCTGCGGAGTCCTGGGCGGTGACGTCGGTGATGCGGTCGTCACCCGTGGTGGTGATCTCCAGGGGTTTGTCCGGGTCGGCCCGCTCCCCCGCTTCGGCCGGGCCGTTGAAGGAGATCTCGCCCGCCGCGTCGTACGGCTTGGCCGACAGCGGGTTGCCGTCCGAACCGCAGGCGGTGACGCCCGCGCCGAGCGCGGTCACCAGCAGGGTGCAGCCGACGACGGTGCGGGTCCGCGGAGTGTGGTTCATACGATCACGCTATGAGGCGCTGACCCCATTTGCGCGGCGAGTAACCCGTACGAGCGACCGACACTGCGGCAAAGGAACGACCGCGCTCGGACGACCTGTGGAAAACCGGCAAGCCCGGACGCTCCCGAGGAAGCGTCCGGGCTTGCCGGTACGTACTGCTCTCGCGTGCTACTGGGTGCGGTTCTCACCGTGGTAGTACTCGAACACCCAGCCGAACAGACCGACCGCGATGAACGGGGCGGAGAAGTAGATCAGCCACCAGCCGACCGCGATGCTGAGGAAGGCGATCGCACCGCCGAAGCCCAGCAGGAGCGGCTGCCAGCTGTGCGGGCTGAAGAAGCCCAGCTCGCCCGCGTCGTCCGCGACATCGGCCTCCTTGTCGTCCTGGGCACCCGCGTCGACCCGCCGGGCGGTGAAGCCCAGGTAGAAGCCGATCATGATGCTCAGGCCGAAGGCCAGGAAGAGTGCGGTGGTACCGGCCGGCTCCTTCGACCACACGCCATACACGATGGCCATGATCAGGAGGAAGAAGCTCAGCCAGATGAACATCCGGCCCTGGATCTTCACTTGCCGGCCTCCTTGCTGCCCGCGATGGCGGTGCCGTGACCGCTGTGCGCGAGCTGCTCGAGCGCGGCGATCTCAGGGTGGTGCAGGTCGAACGCCGGGGATTCGCTGCGGATCCGCGGCAGGGTGAGGAAGTTGTGCCGCGGCGGCGGGCACGAGGTCGCCCACTCCAGCGAACGGCCGTAGCCCCACGGGTCGTCCACGCCGACCGGCTTGCCGTACTTGGCCGTCTTCCAGACGTTGTACAGGAA